>JAZLCC010000161.1:0-13383 GCA_045614065.1 Eubacteriales bacterium
TCCGTAAAGAACTTATCTGCGGGCTTGTGAACGCAATCACGCTTAAAAAACATATAAAAACCGTTTAAGTGTCCGTCGGTTAACATGCAAGCATCGCACTCGTGAATGTAGACGGGTACGTTGAAGCGTTCTCGCAAGGTGTCTATTGACACTATGTGATCAAAATGTCCGTGGGTAAGCAGAACTCCTGAAAGGGTAGCGTTGCACTCTGTGAGAGCTTTGCTGATAGCCTCGGTTGATACCGATGGATCAATGATAAACGCTTCGTTTTTTGAAACGAGAAGATAGGTGTTTGATGCAAATGATTTTGGGCAAATTGGAATTATCTTCACGCTCGACTCCTTTTTTATAAAAATACATAAAATTACATTATATTATATCATAATTTAAGCCTAAAGTCCATAGAATTATCGAAAAAAACTCTTTTTTGAACTAAAAAATTACAGTTGCGCTCTTGAAAAAGAAATGTTGATTTGATATAATGGTTTTAGAATTAACAAAGGAGGTTAAAAATGGAAGATAATAAGCTTGTGTTATTTTTGCGCAATGAAAAAACTCGTTTTATTGTCTCAAGAATAGCTTTTTTGAATAACGATTTTCGTAAATTCGAGTTTTTTTCGGACTTTGATGTTTTTAATCTTCTTTGTGAAAATTTGTATTTGTTGAAGTACCATAAAACAAGAGATGAATTTTTAAATATTCTCGAGAATATGATTGGCCGTAAGATAGAGACTTG
Source organism: Eubacteriales bacterium (assembly GCA_045614065.1). Lineage (GTDB taxonomy): Bacteria > Bacillota > Clostridia > Oscillospirales > CAG-272 > HGM12713. Next base: position 737 of record JAZLCC010000161.1, read on the forward strand.
CAAGCTTTCTTTGCCTCAATATAGAATATATATTTGGCAAAAAATATTTAAATGTGAAGAAAGCTTTGATAGGGAGATTAATTTTCCTCACGCAGCAATAAAGCCTTCGGCTAAAAATAGAGTATTCCATCTTGATTCTTGCATAGATAACAATTATAGTGATATTTTTGAATTATTGCAGAGCTCAATTGATGCAATAAAACGAATTGATGCTAATTCCATTTTTTTTGACGCGAATAATATTATTTATTCACGTCCTGACGATTATAGAGCATCTATTAATTATGAAGCTATAAAAAGCGGGGAAAAAGATTCGTCGGTGCTTTTGCTTTGGATGTTGTGCCGTATTTTGATGAACACCGATGCAACCTTAATATTGAGGTGCAACAGTATAGAAAAGATCGAAAGCATTTTGTCTTTAGTCTTCAACTTAAGACTTTCGCCAACAATTATTCTTTCATTGAACAATATGAATAAAGCAGATTGCGACAAGGTTTTTGATCTTCTTTTTAAATTCAAGAAAAAAAATATCTCCCTAGAGCTTTCGCCTAAGGAGAGTGATGAATTAGTTGATATGTTGAGAGAAATGCCGCTGTGCTTTATCTCAAACGTTAATGCTAAACAACAATTGCTTTACAATGCGTTCAACGCCGCAGGAGAGCAAGAAAAAATAAATATTTTTACTTTTTTAAACCTTCTAAATACGGGAGAATAATTGCTCCGCCGACGTCGTAAAGTATATCATTATCGAGTGATACCGTAGAAAATCCGTGGCTTTCACAAAAGCTACGGATTTTTTTGCATTCAGGGTGTAAATCAAGATTTCCAAAGAAATATACCGAGTTTTCATATACGAATGAAGCACCACCAATAAAACCGTAGTTGTAATCGTTTATGGCTATAGCCCCCTCATTGTTCTCGATTTTTAGCATATCGCAGCCTATGTTTTTTGCACATTCAATTATATTTTTGTCGGCGCTTATTATTGCGCGCTCATTCAAAACGAGAGTTGAGCATTTTGCGTAGCCTTGTTTTACGTTAAGATATTCGTAGCCGCGTTTTTCAATTATCTCGACTATGCTTTTTTCGCAGGCCTCTTTTAGTCCAACAACGTATTTTCCAATAAGTGCTTGATTAAGCGAAATATCGTTTGGATATTTTGAGAAAACCTTAAAATCGGTTGGCAGGATTTTGTAGCCGTAGTCTTTGATTTGATTGAAAATTTCGATATTTTTATTATGATAATCGGTATTGCAAACTATTATATCTTCAAGTTTAAATACAAGCATATCGGAGTGAGAAGAGACGGGTAGTGCAAGTCTGTTATCCGATGGAAGATAAACGGTTTTAATATCCAATTTCGCGAGGAAATTATCAAATCTGTTTTTTGCATCCGCTCCGATTAGAACAAGCGGTTTTTGTTTATTGGTCATAAATATAACTCCTAAAAGTAAAACAAAAAAGCAGTTCCTTTAGAAACTGCTTTTTATGTTTACAGAACTCAAGCTCTGTTAACCTTGCCGGAACGAAGGCAACGAGCGCAAACAGCAACGGTCTTGGGCGTACCATCAACGATAGCCTTAACCTTACGAATGTTGGGTTTCCAAGCTCTGTTTGTCTTACGATGCGAGTGAGAAACAGCCTGTCCGAAAACAACGCCCTTTCCGCAAACACTACACTTTGCCATATTGACACCTCCTAAATGCACTTATAAGCGTATCAAACATAGGTCCGATTGACCTATGAAACATAGAACATTTGATATTATATCACACCTTGCTAAAAAATGCAAGAGCTTTTTTGAAAAAAATCAAAAACTTTTTATTAGTTTTCGATATTATCGTTGCTTAGCTGAATATCGGATATATTTTGAACGGTTTTTCCAACAAAAACGAGATTTTCATTTGCTTCAAGCTCGGTTTTGCTTTCGAAAATTATGCCGTGTGCAGATACATAGCTTTCAATTTCAAAGCCATCTGCGTAATTTATCGAGGCATTTCCTTTTACGTTATTTACAACTACCGAAATATTTTCGCTGATTGCAAACGCTGAAAGAACGGCATCACGCTCTATATAGGAATAATATTGACGATTTGAGGCGCGGTATTTGTCATAACGCACAAATCCGTTTTCATCAAACTGATAGGGAATAAAGTAAAGATAAGAGTTACCATCAAGAAAGGTATTGTTGAGCTTTCTCACAGGCGGTTTTGCCATGGAGAGCACCGTTATGCTTCGGTTTGTTGTGTTGTAGGTTATTTGCGGAACGGAATCCGAAACGCAAACCTCTATCATCGCGCGATAAGCTCCTAAGATAGCAGAGAGATTTTTGCCAAGCTCGGTCTTATCATCGGTTTTGCCAAGCAAGGAATAATCTATTAAAAGTGAAACGTCGCTCAACGGAACACCTTTTGCAACGAGTGTAGTTATTGCGTCGAGAACGGTGATTGAAGCCGTCTTAAAGGGTGATTCTCCGAGCTCACGAGAGGTTGCACTTGCAATTACCTTTCCAAAATTCAATATTCGCTCTGCGCGGAAGCTTTGCTTTTCGCCATTGCGATTATCGATTAAAAACGCCTTCCTTTTTGCGCCGAGAGCGATTTTACATTCATCACTGAAAACGTATTCTTTAGGCTCCTTGAAGCTTTCGATAGCATCAATAAAATTAAAGTCAAAAGAGAATATCGGAGCTCTTGTAGCATCAAGAGTTAAGGCTTTTGTATCGTTTCTAATGGCGAAGTGGCAGAGCATGAGTCCGTATGCTCCGGAAATTCGGTTTATCATAGCGAGAGAAGCGAAGCTTGTTGCAAACACGGCTCTTCCATAGGAAGCTTCAAGAAGAGGCATGAGAGAGTTTATTCTTCCATATTCGTTCTTTTCTATATCGGGGATTCTTGATATGTCAGCAAAAACGCCGTCGCGCTCGTTCTTTAAAAGATCGAAAATAGTATATTCTGCGCTTATTGTGTTTCGGTCAGATATCATCGGTACAACCTCTGGAAGAGACAAGAAAAGGTTTGCTCTTGACTCATATTCTTCATGGTCCATAGGCGACATCGGGCAGAGCATAACTATTGCGTTATTAAGCATTCTGCCTTGAGCATTTTGTAATGGCTCTTGCTGTATAGTCGAAATAACTGAATCGGTATAAGTGAATATAGCCTCACTATCCTCTACGTTAATATAATACCCTTTGGGATTTTTTTCGCTTGACGGAGCAAAATAGCTATTTTTTTCATTGATGCCCGCATATTTTAAAAATTCCGATGCGATTTCGGATGCAAAGGACAAGGGCATAGCGCCGTAAACCTTTTTGTTTATAACAGCTTTCTTGGCAAGAAAATCTTGCGATGTTGCGAGTATTTCTTTTGCGCTTCCATCAGGAGCAGATGCAGAGATGATGGGAAAATCACTCTTGTTTTTTCTGCGGCGGTTATTGAGTGCATCGAAAAATCTTAATTGAGTGATAGTTGGAGCGGCTCTTTTTTCGTTCAAAAAGTAGTTTCTGATAAAGAAAAGCTGATCGGGAGTGAAGGAAAAGCCTTCGTTGTTTGCAAAGCTTACAAGAACGTCGTTCGGCATTGAGTTGAAGCTTGTTACGAACTCGTTGCTTGGATGCTCGTTGCTTTGATATTGATTATTCGAATTATTGAAATTGATTTCGTTAAACATTTTATCTCCTTTAAAATACGCAAAGAGTTATTGGTTTTCGTTAATTATATTGCCAAAGCAGATGTTACCGTCGGTATTGGAGAGATTTACTGCAAAAATTTCTCCCTTAAGGTCACGTGTTGATTTTACTGCAACTTCTAAAAAATTATCGGTATGTCCATAGGCATACTCGCCGTCAAACGTTTCGAAAAGCACACTTTTTTGAGGGTCAGATTTTATAAACTCCTCTAAGAGCTCCTCGCGACATTGCTTTTCGATTTTCTCAAGCTCGTGAAGCCTGCGACTTTTTTCGGCGCCGTCTATCTGCCCCTTCATTTTTGTTGCTTCGGTACCTTTTCGGGGTGAGTAGGGGAATACGTGGACCATAAGGAATTTAGCTTTTTTGATAAATTCTGCACTTTCCTTAAAGTCTTCGTCGGTTTCCTGCGGAAATCCCACTATAACGTCGGTAGTAAAGCAGACGTTTGGCATGCTTTCTCTAAGCAATTCGATTGCATTCATTGCCATGTCTGCGTTGTATTTTCTGCGCATTAATGCAAGAATACGGCTACTACCGCTTTGAAGCGAAAGGTGAAAATGAGGCGTTAATGATTTTAGATTTGATATTTTATCCACAAAGCCTTTCGTGATTAGAGATGGATCGAGAGAGCCAAGTCTTATGCGTCCGATCCCTTCTATTTTGTCTATTTTGCAAAGCAGATCTGCAAGCGTAACTCCATCAAGGTCTTTTCCGTAGGAAGCCGTTTCAATTCCCGTAAGAACTATTTCCTTGCATCCGTTTCGAGTTAGTTTCTCAACCTCTTCAATTACCTTGTGCGGTGGCTTTGAGCGTATCTTTCCTCTTGCCGAGGGAATAATGCAATACGAACAACGGTTTTCGCATCCGTCCTCTATTTTAACGTATGCTCGGGTGCGGTCGAATTTTCTAATGCTCATTTCTTCAAAATCAGCCTCAAAAATATCGCGAACGCATATTTCGGCGCTTTCCTTCGCTGCAGAGGTGTTGAAAAATTGAATAAGCCTTTGAGCGGCGAGCATTTTCTCACCGTTTCCGCAAATGAAATCCACGCCGTCTATTTTTGCTATATCCTCGGGGGAGGTTTGCGCAAGACAACCCGTTACTATGATATATGCGTTAGGGTTTTTGGCTATTGCTCGACGAATAAACTGACGAGCTTTTCTATCCGATTCGGCAGTAACGGTGCAGGTATTTATAATATACGCATCACAGATGGACGTGGGAGAGAGGACTGATATTTCGTTCTCTTCTAAAAGCTCCGCAATCGCTTCTGATTCATATTGGTTTACCTTGCAACCGAGAGTATATATACCAACGGTGCGCTCAAGTCTTTTTTTCATAATAAAGCTCCTAAGTATATTCATAATTATTGTAACACAAAAAGTAAAAAAAGTAAAGTTTTTCTTTGCTTTTATCTTATAATTATCTATAAAAATAAAAACAGGCGGTTAAATTCTTGACAAAATGCTCTTTGATGCTATATAATATAGCATATACTTATTTAAAAAACGGAATTAAAGATGAGAATATTAACTGTAAACAAAAATGATTCGGGACAAAGGCTTGATAAATTTCTTTCAAAAGCCGTCAAAGGCTTGCCAATGTCGATGATGTATAAATTCATAAGAACCAAGAAAATCAAGGTAAACAGAAAACGAACCGAGCAGAATTATGTTTTGTGCGAGGGTGATGAAATTCAGCTCTTTATTAAGGAGGAGTTTTTTGATTCGCCAGAAAAGGATACGAGCGCATTGTTTAGCATCAAGCCGAAGCTTAATATTATTTTTGAGGATGACAATATAATGCTCCTTAACAAGCGTCCCGGAGTTCTTGTGCACGAGGATGATTCGGCAAGCGATAACACGCTCATCATGCATATAAAGGCATATCTTGCACAAAAGGGTGAGTATGATCCCAAGGCGGAGCAATCTTTTGCGCCGGCTCTTTGCAATAGAATCGACAGAAATACGGGCGGTATAGTTATAGCCGCTAAAAATGCCGAGGCTTTGCGTGTAATGAATGAAAAAATAAAATTTGATAGATTGACCAAAACATATCTTTGCCTTGTGCACGGTGTTCCATCAAAAAAGAATGCTGAGCTCCATGCGTATCTTCGCAAAAACGCAAAGGATAATACGGTTGAGGTTAGAGATAATGAATTTGTTGGCGCTAAAAATATAATAACCGTATATAAGGTTTTAAAAAACTACGGCAAGGATAAGGCATTGCTCGAGATAGATCTTATAACGGGAAGAACGCATCAAATAAGAGCGCATATGGCGCATATTGGGCATCCTCTTATAGGAGATGGAAAATACGGTATTAACCGTAACGATAAGGCGAAGGGATATAAATATCAAGCGCTTTATGCGTATAAGCTTTATTTTAAGACAACCGACGAGGATAATATACTTTCATATCTTGAGGGCAAGACCTTTAAGCTTGATGAACGAGATATATGGTTTTTAAATGAAAAGTAAGCAAGGAGGATAGTGGTGAGCTTTATTCAAAATTTCAATGAACTCTTAAATAAAAACTTAAAGGCTCCGATAAGGCTTTTGGTTCTTATTTTATGTGGTGCACTTACGGGACTTACTGTGGCTATCCCCGAAATAGGATTTTTTGAGTGGATAAGTATTATTCCCGCGGCTATAATTCTTTTTAATCGCGGAAGTGATAAAAATATAAAATTGCGTTTTTTGTATCTTGACGGCCTTGTGTTTTTCTACGGATTCTATCTTGTTTGCTATCATTTCTTTTTAAGCATGTATCCGCTTGATTTTATCGACGGAGTAACAAAGGAAACTGCTGTTGCCGTGGTTGCGATATCTTGGCTCGGTCTTGCGCTTTTGCAGTCGCTTATGGGCGCATTTGTTTTTTTGATATCGGGTATGATATTCAGAGGCAGAATTTGTCAAAAAATAGGTTTTCTGAAGCCGTTTTGCGTAGCGGCGCTTTGGGCGATATTTGAGTGGTCTCAAAATTTCGGATGGTGGGGAGTTCCGTGGGGTAAGCTTGCTCTCGGACAAACCAAGTATCTTCTCGGTATTCAAAATGCGTCTTGGTTAGGCTCGTATTTTATTACCTTCGTGCTTGTAGCGGTTAATTTTTTGATAGCTTTTGCGTTGCTTAATTTAACAAAGAAAAATCTTGTTAAGGCTTCTGTAATAACCGCTGCCTCTATATTGGCGTTTCAATATGCTTCGGGAGCGCTCATATGGTTTACTACTGATATTAATGAGGGAGAGAAGATTAAAATTTCCTGTGTTCAGGGCAACGTATCGGCAAGCAATAAATGGACCAGTGATACAATCAATCAAATAATGAGAGCGTATAGCGAGCAGACCCGCAATGCGGCGGCTGAGGGAGCAGAGATAATCGTTTGGCCTGAAACCGCTATACCGTTTAACATATCAGAGGCGAAGTATAAAAAGTATGCTGATATATGTGCAGATCTTGCAAAAGAAACCGACACATATATTTTGGTAGGTGCTTATTCCACGGAGGATGACACTTGTTATAATTCTTTAATATGCTTTACTCCAGAGGGAGAGGTGTTTGATCCTAAATATCATAAGCGTAGACTTGTGCCGTTTGGCGAGTTTGTTCCGCTTAGAGGTTTTTTTGAAAAAGCTATACCGCCTCTTACCGAGATACTTATCACCTTTGATGATACTTACATGGGTGTGGATTCAAATATAATGAAAATCGAGGACTGCAACGTTGGTTGTCTTATATGCTTTGATTCGATATATGACGGTCTCACACTTGATACTGTTAGAGATGGAGCAGAGGTTATCTGCCTTTCAACGAACGATTCGTGGTTTTCGGGCTCAAGAGCGCTTCGCATACATAATTCGCATGCTCAATTGCGTGCAGTTGAGAGCGGAAGATATATAACTCGTAGCGCAAGCACAGGAATTTCAACTATAATTTCGCCTCGAGGAGAGATACTATCCGAGCTTGAGGCTGACACTGAGGGAATAATCACTTACGACGTTTACCAAAGACAAAATAAAACGGTATGGTACTATATAGGCAATCTTTTTGTTTATCTTTGCCTTGCTTTTGCGGGCGGACTTTTTATAGAAAAAATTGCATATTTTGTTATAACGAAGGTTAAAAAGCATAAAATGACTTGACTTTGTGTTGTAAATATGATATAATTGTTTTACAGTAAATTCTATAAAAGGAGAAATCATCATGAAAAAGACAATTAGATTTATTGCAATCGCCATGATCGCGGTTATGCTTTGCGTTAGCCTTGCATCTTGCGGAAAGACTCTTTCCGGCGAGTACCGCAGCGAGGAGTTGATGGGTACTTATACCTCTTACATCTTTAAGGGCAATAAGATCACCAAAAATTCCTACGTTCTCGGTAATAAGGTTTCTGATGCATCGTACGAAGGCACTTACAAGATCGATGGAAGCGAAATTACCATTACTTACGGTGATAAGGACAACAGCAAGACCGAAACCTTGACATTTGAAGAGCTTGATGACGGTTCCATTAAGATTGGTGTTATCACATACACGAAGGTTGAAAAGTAATTTGCTAAATGCAAAATAACAAAAAAGCATCCGATTTCGGATGCTTTTTTGTTATTCAATTATTCCACCGCCAACAACCGTGTTGCCGTCGTAAAGAACAAGGGATTGTCCGCTTGTAATTGCGCGTTGCGGTTCATCAAACGTTATCGATATGCGATCTTCACCTATGCGGCGAACAGTTGCCGACGCAGGGGTGTGTCGATAACGTATTTTTGCCTGCAAGCGATGTTCACACTCGAATGTATCGTTCACAAGTATGTTTATATTGGTCGCCGTGAGGGAGGTTTTAAAGAGCTCTGCGTTGTCGCAAAGAGTTACCGTGTTGTTATCAACGTTTTTGCCGCAAACGTACATAGGTTTCCCAAAGGCTACTCCAAGTCCTTTGCGTTGGCCGATCGTATAGCACTCTATACCTTCGTGGCGTCCGAGAATATTTCCGCTCAAGTCAACAAAATCTCCTTTGGTGAAGCTCGCGCTTCCGTGTTTTTTTAAAAAGCTAACATAATCTCCATCGGGAATAAAGCAAATATCTTGGCTATCACCTCTATCTGCATTTGAGAAGCCGTTTTCACGTGCAAGAGCACGAACCTCGTCTTTGCTTAATGAGCCAAGAGGTAGAATTATATGAGAAAGCATATCTTTTTTTAATGACCACAAAAAATATGATTGGTCTTTTTTCTCATCAAGCGCTTTTTTTAGCTCGAAGGTGCCGTTTGAGGCTTTCTCAATTCGTGCATAATGTCCCGTAGCAAGCATATCAAAGCCTCTTTCGGTTGCAATATCAAAAAGAGTACCGAACTTAATTTTTTTGTTACACGTAACGCAAGGATTAGGTGTTTTTCCATTTTTATAATCGGATATAAAGGGAAGTATTACGTTTTGATAGAAGCAATCGTAAAGCGATATTGAGGAGTGCGGGAAATTTAATTTATTGGCAATTTCCAAGGCTTGAAGAGAGTTATCGTCAAGCTCACCGTTACATTCCAAAAGCTGCATTGTTATTCCTGAAATATTATATCCTTGCTTTTGCAATATAAGAGCCGCGGCAGCGCTGTCAACGCCACCACTCATTGCTACAAGTACTTTGTTTTTTAACATTATATACTCCCGTTTACCATTCTCTCGTTGTGAGATTTCCATCCTCACGAAGTCCTTCAAAATCGCATCTGCGAAGTATTTCATAAACCGCTATCGCAACCGAATTTGAAAGATTAAGCGAGCGAAGCGTATCACGCATAGGAATTCTTACGCAGTATTCTTTGTTTTCATACAAAAGCTCCTCGGGGAGTCCTTTTGTTTCTTTGCCGAACATAATAAAAACATTTTTAGGATATTCTTCAACGTCGGTGTAGGCGCGAGGTGCTTTTGTTGTGAAAAAATAAGTATTGCTTATTGCTTCTGGATGCTTATCTAAAAAGTCAGAATAATTTTCATAGTAGGTTATATCAAGCTTGTCCCAATAGTCAAGTCCCGCACGCTTAAGCTTCTTATCATCAATGGTAAATCCCATAGGCTTTATTATGTGAAGCGAGGCTCCGGTTGCGGCACAGGTTCGAGCTATGTTTCCCGTATTCTGCGGAATTTCGGGCTCGTGCAAAATTATATTGATTTTGTTTGTAGAAATCATAGTAAAATCCTTTAAAAATTTCGTTATGTAAATATTATAGTATTTTTTGTGAGTTTTTTCAAGTAAAAAGTTGAAAATTTTAAAAGTTTACAAATATAATTATATCTAATATCGCTAAAGGTATTGAAATTTTGAACAAAATAAAGTATAATAAATATATATTGCTTTAAGGAGAAAAAATAATGGGACTGTTTGGAACATATAGTGAAAGACAATTAAAGAAAATAGATAAAATAGTTAAGGTTATTGAGGCTCTTGCACCTAAATATTCGGCTATGAGCGACGAGGAGCTTTCGGGCACTACCGAGATTTTAAAACAGAGACTTGCAAAGGGAGAAACGCTTGACGATATACTCCCTGATGCCTTTGCGGCTATAAGAGAGGCTGATGATCGAGTTCTTGGAAAGAGACCTTTTAGAGTTCAGCTTATCGGCGGAATTATTCTTCATCAGGGAAGAATCGCAGAAATGAAAACGGGTGAAGGTAAAACCTTGGTTGCCACCATGCCCGCATATCTTAATGCACTTTCGGGCAAGGGAGTTCACGTTGTTACCGTTAACGATTATCTTGCAAGACGAGATAGTGAGGAGATGGGAAGAGTTTACGAATTTATGGGGCTTTCAACGGGCCTTATAGTTCACGGACTTTCACTTTCGGAGAAACAAGATTCTTATAACGCAGATATTACCTATGGTACTAACAACGAGTTTGGATTCGACTATCTTCGTGATAACATGGTTGTTTATAAGGATAGAACCGTGCAAAGAGGACATAGCTTTGCGATAGTTGACGAGGTTGACTCTATTCTTGTAGACGAGGCAAGAACGCCTCTTATAATTTCCGGACACGGCACAAAGTCCACCGAAATGTATGACAAGGCTGATGCTTTTGCAAGAAAACTTCGCAAATTTGTTATAAAGGAAATGGACTCCAAGGAAAGCTACGATGACGTTGATGCAGACTATATTGTTGACGAAAAGGCTAACAATGCTATTCTTACTCCTAACGGTGCAGAGAAGGCAGAGGCGTTCTTTGGAATAGAGAACCTTTCCGATCCCGAAAATTCAGAAATCGCCCATCACATAAATCAGGCTATTCGTGCTCACGGTATTATGAAGCGCGACGTTGATTACGTAGTTAACCAAAACGGCGTAATGATAGTTGATGCATTTACCGGACGTATTATGCCCGGACGCCGTTATTCAAATGGATTGCATCAAGCTATTGAGGCTAAAGAGGGTGTAAAGGTTGAAAACGAGAATAAAACTGTTGCAACAATAACCTTCCAAAATTACTTTAGAATGTATGATAAGCTTTCCGGTATGACGGGTACCGCTCTTACCGAGGAATCTGAGTTCCGCGAGATTTATTCGCTCGATGTTATCGAGATTCCTACAAATAAGCCCATGATTAGAAAAGATCATAACGACGTTGTTTACAAGACCGTAAACGGAAAGTACAGCGCAGTTGTGCAGCAGGTCAAGGAATGTCATGAAAAAGGACAGCCCGTGCTTGTTGGTACTGTTTCTATCGAAAAATCCGAGGAGCTTTCAAGAAGACTTAAGCGTGAGGGCATCGAGCATACTGTTCTTAACGCAAAGCATCATGAAAAGGAAGCTGAAATAGTTGCTCAGGCACGTAAATTTGGTGCAGTTACTATTTCCACCAATATGGCGGGACGTGGTACCGATATTATGCTTGGCGGTAACCCCGAATATATGGCGAAGAAAGAAATGCGCCGTATGGAAATCGACGAGGAGCTTATTGCTGTAGCAACCGGAACTGCCGATACCGATGATGAAGAGATTATCAATGCAAGAAAAGTATTTAAGGAGCTCTATGAAAAGTACAAGCTCGAGATTGCTCCCGAGGCTGAAAAGGTAAGAGAAGCGGGCGGATTGTTTATCCTTGGTACTGAAAGACACGAAAGCCGTCGTATCGACAATCAGCTCCGTGGACGTTCGGGACGTCAGGGAGACCCCGGTGAATCAAGATTCTTTATATCCTTTGAAGATGATCTTATGCGTCTCTTTGGCTCCGAGAAGATGCTTGGTATAGTTAATGCTCTTGGTCTTCCTGAGGATGCGCCCATTGATGCAAAGATACTCTCAAATACCATTGAATCGGCACAAAAGCGTATAGAGGATCAGAACTTCAAGCGTCGTAAATACGTTCTTTCTTATGACGACGTTATGAATCAGCAGAGAAATATTATTTATTCTCAGCGTAACAGTGTTCTTAACGGAGACGATATAAGCGGAACTATCACTAAGATGATAGAGGCTACTATCGTTGAGAACGTAAGTCTTTATCTTAATGGCGATGATCGTTCGCTTTGGGATTTTGTTGGCTTGAGAGAGGCTTACAAGGGAATTCTTACTACTCCCGATGATTTCAATTATGATGAGAAAGCGCTTAAAAAGGTTAAGGTTGACGATATAGCTAATGACCTTTATGATAAAGCTATTGAAATTTACAAGAGCAAGGAAGAGCTCTTTGGCGCTGAACGATTCAGAGAAATAGAGAGAGCTATATTGCTTCAGAACGTTGACTACAACTGGATGGAGCATATTGATGCAATGGATGATCTCAAGGATACTATTCGTCTTCAGGCTTATGCACAGAGAGATCCTATCAATGAGTACCGTATACAGGGTGCGGATATGTTTGATGCAATGATAGCGGATATTCCGTTAGATTTTACTGCGTCTACGAGCTGTCTCATTTCGTCGAGTTCTTCATCGAATACTACGGTGTTGATTGTTACATAACTTTTTA
>JAZLCC010000162.1:0-2689 GCA_045614065.1 Eubacteriales bacterium
CCGTCTCCGACGGGAGCGTCTCGCTGCGGCTCGGTCACGCTACGGCTCTGATAGTCCACCGGACTATCATTCACTACCGTAGCGCCGCTTCGCTACCTCTCGGAGGGAGCCTATCGAGTTTGTGCAAACATTGTGCTCACAATCGTCGAGCGAAAAATGTGCGCCAAAAATCTTCCTGTTGGAAGTTTTTTGCGCCACTTTTTTTCAAAAAAGTGGCAAATAAAAGCGACCCTAAAGATAAAATTTCTAAATTATTATAGAGAAAATGAATTTGAATGCTACAAATGCAACGGCGGAGGCAACACCCGTAGTGAGGAAGAAATTACTGAAGGTGTGGTTGTTTTCGGGCGGGAGAATGCCTTGCTCGAGGGTTATTTTACGTCTTAAGGTGAGAATAAAGAATATAACGAATCCCGCAATCGAAAGACCCATAAAGACGTAGCTGTAAATCAAGTAGGGAATAAGCTGCAATGCGTAGGGTTCTATCAAGGTAGCGAGTCTCTCGTAGTCGTAGATCAGAGTTTCATCCTCGATTATTTTCAAAAATTCTTCTACGGCAGGGCCTGAGGTAGCATAGGTTGCAAAAACGCCCAAAAAGAGATTTAGGGAGCAATGCAAGATTATGGAATATATAAGCCTTCCCGTTTTTACGTAGATATAACCGAGAACAAGTCCTACCAAGAAAGCATATGCAAATTGGAAGATGTTACCGTGTATAAATCCGAAAACTACTGCGGAAATAATGATAGCCTGCTTTTCGCCGAGGGGCAAAAGCTTGTTGCAAAGAAGCTTTCTGAAAAGAAATTCCTCAAGAATGGGGAAGAGTATTCCCATAAAGACGGCGTTAATGAGCATACCGCCCGTGCTTAAGGTTTCGCTTACGGGATTTGAAATCTCTTTGCCCATAAGGTTGTTTATTAAATTCTCCAAGAAGGTGCTGAAATAAACTCCCGTGAGGGTAAATGAGAAGCAAATACAAAGTGCGCCAAAGAAATGCTTGAATTTCATTTTTTCTTTGAGAGGCGCTACTCTCGGCAAGGGCTTTAATGCAATTGCCGCGAGAGGAGTTGCTATAAGATATATTCCTATGAATGATATTCCGTAGTCTACGAGCGACAATACTATCTCATTGTTGTGTATCCACGGAAAATACATATTCATTACAAAGCTTGCTATCAACGAGATTGCAAATGCCGTTGCCGCAAGTATGAAATAGAAAAATCCTATTCTTGAATAATATTTTTTTGTGTCCTCTTGACTCAAACATCCCGTTTCGTCAAGCTTGAAAATGTTTTTTTCGTTCATTGTGGTTTTATCCTTTTTTTATGTGCGATTAATAAATTGCACCTACAATAATGACGTTTGTTCTTCTCCGCCGAGATACCGAACGATGAAAACATCGTTCGATCCTCGTTCCACTCGGATTTCGACTACGCTCAGGATGACACGGCGGGGCGGGAAAATATAAAATTTTATTGTTTTTATCCCTCTCAGTCAGCTCCGCTGACAGCTCTCCCAAAGGGCGAGCCTTAAAATGCATCATCCCTTGCCGTGGTGGTGGAAAGTAACCCAAGCCTCCCTCTCGGAGGGAGCTATCAAGTTTGTACGAACATAGTGTTCACAATCGTCGAGCGAAAATGTGCGCCAAAAATCTTCCCGTTGGAAGTTTTGCGTGCCTTGTTAAATGTCTATGCCATCGGGGTATAAATTTTAAAATTTAATATATCAATGCCCGAGCTTGGCTGTCGGCACTGCCGACCTTTTTTCAAAAAGCGACCTAAATTCTAACAAAATCTAACCCATACTCCGCTTTTTCTTTTGACACCGTAAGCGCAAAAGAAAAAGCTAACAAAAAGAAAACGCTGTTTTTATGGGCTCTGCCCAAACCCGCAAGCTTTTAAAAAAGCTTGACCAAAATTTGACCCTTGGGTGCAGTGCGAACATTGTGCTCTCAATCGTCGAGCGAAAATGTGCGCTAAAAACTTCCCGTTGGAAGTTTTTTGGCGCTACCTTTTTTTCAAAAAAGGTAGCAAATAACTCAAAAAGAGAATTTTTTGTGAGAGCGAAGGGGCTTAGTTGAAAGATTTGTTATGGGATATACGGCGAGGCAGAGAATAAAGGTAGATACAGCCTCGAGTAATAATGTCAAGAACAAACCGCCGCCGAAGGAAGCGCTTCCCAAGATAAGAGAAAGAACAAAGGTAACGATCGCTCGGTAGGCGAGCGAGGGAAGAAGCAAAATCAGGTATGACGGAAATGATTTGAGCATTTTTTGCGAGAGAAGTCCAATTATTACGGCGTAGGCGAGGTAGATTATTGGCGAGAAGGCAATAGAACCACCGCCAACGGCATCAATAAAGAATCCTGCGCCAACCGAGAGAGCCATAGCACTTTTAATATTATCGCAGAGCGCCACGGCGAGAATAAGACCCATAATCAGGTCGGGAGTTCTCGGACAAATATCAAGAGTTGGAAAGAAAGAGCATTGCGCACTTCCTAAAATTACCGTAAGAATAGAATAGATAACTATTCTTTTAACAGTGTCAAGACGAAGCCCCGTTGAGGCACGCCTAAAGGTTGAGCCTCTTCTTACCTGATGCTTCATTTAGATACCTCCGTGGTATATCCGCAGATTATCATAACGTCGGAGATATCGGAGAGGTTGGTAAAATCTATTTTTGGAGTAACG
>JAZLCC010000163.1:0-17217 GCA_045614065.1 Eubacteriales bacterium
CGTTGTATGGAATTGCGACAAGGTCGCGAATGGCATTGCGCGAAGCGCGTATTAAAAAAGAGTCAGAAAACTGACTCTTAATTTCGCCTACGGCGAATGTTGCATTGGGTCCCGGGTTCGAATCCCTGAAGGTGCACCAAAGAAAATCCGCTTTCGTAAGAAGGCGGATTTTCGTTTGTATTATTCATTTTTCATTACTCGTTAACATAAGCGGATTTTGGGTGAGGAATGAATAATTTAGGTGGTTTTCATCTGAATATGACAAAATGAAAGCTCGTTCTTGCGAACGAGCTTTTTTGTATTTTAATCTTTCTTCTTTAAAATCGTAACTTCCTCGCGTCTATAGCTCTTGGGCGGAACCTCGGGAGTTGCCGCAAGGCGAACCTTGATCGTTCCTTGGAGCGGTGAGGTCTCGGTAACCGTACCAACGCCGTCTACCGTTCGTACAAGAGTGTCAACGGGGGGAGTTCTCTTAATTTCGTATTCGTACGTTTCGTGCTCGTAGCGTAAGCAGCACATAAGTCTACCGCAGATACCCGATATCTTTGCGGAATTGAGCGAGAGATTTTGCTCCTTTGCCATCTTTATCGATACCTGACCGAAATCTGTGAGGAATATCGAGCAGCAAAGAGGACGACCGCAAATTCCAAGACCGCCAACCATTTTTGCCTCGTCGCGGATACCTATCTGACGGAGTTCTATTCTTGTGCGGAATACCGATGCGAGATCCTTTACAAGCTCACGGAAGTCAACTCTTCCCGAGGATGTAAAATAGAACAAAAGCTTTGTGTTGTCAAAGGTATATTGTGCATCGATGAGCTTCATATCAAGTCCGTGCGCAATTATTTTCTCATTGCAAACGCGGAAGGCATTTTCCTCGAGCTTTTTGATCTCCTCATTGTGAAGCACGTCTGCGGGAGTTGCAATACGTACAACGGGGCGGAGAGGCGGAACGATCTCGTTTTCGGGAATTTGAGTGTTGCCCATAACGACCTCGCCGTATTCAAGTCCGCGCGCCGTCTCAACTATTGCGTGCGAGCCTATGCGGGGAGAAGTTCCGTTGGGATCAAAATAATAGGTCTTGCCCGACGATTTAAAACGTATGCCTATTACCTCTACGGTGCCGCCCGAAGCTTCGCCCGCAGGCTCCTCGGAAGAGCTCTCGCTAACGATTTCGGACGTGCTTTCCTTGTCGCCGTAAAGCTCCTCATAGGTGTACTCACGGTAGTCCTTGTATTTTTGGAATTCGGGAGTTGAAGCAAAGCTTTCAAGTTTTTTCTGCACAGGCTTTTCAAGTCGGTCGAATTTAGGAAAATCAAGCTCGGTTTTCGTAGCTTCTTCCTTGCTTTCAACTATGTCCTCAACCTTAGCATCGGTTACTTCCTTTGCCGTGTCGGGGTGCTTTTTATGCTTGTTCTTATGGCGCTTGTTTTTATTGCCTTGCTGATTGTTGTTATTGTTGCCGTTATTATTAGGCTGATTTGCGGGAGCCTGAGCTTCTGCTACCTCTAAAGTGGTGCTTGCGTTGCTTGTTTGCGCCTCGACTTTTTCACCGGTGTGATGCTTGTGCTTTGGACGGTGATGATGGTGATTATGCTTTTTCTTATTATTTTCGCCCGTCTGTGCCGAATTTTGAGATGATTGCTCGCCGTTCGGAGATATAAAATATGATTTATGTCTATGGGGCTTATTCTTGTTTTCGTTTTCCATATAGAGTTCCTTTCGGGGTGGTTTATATAATGCCGGAGTTTACGGCGAATTTCGTAATTAAAAGCTTGACGTTTGCATTCTTGCGGTTTTCGTCGCGAGCTATTTCAACGTTTTTGTAAAGAGTGAATAAAAAGGTGAGAGAGGCGCTCTCTGAAAGCTCGATAGCCTCGTTTTCGTTAAAGAAAAATTCAAGATGCGGAGTGTCGGATTTTTTCAAAAGTATAAGATCTCTCGTTGCAAGAGAGAGAAGGGAAAGCTGCTCGGAAAGACTCTCACGCGATGGGCCGAATTTTGACAAAAGGGTCGCAACTCCTCGTGCCGTACGTCTTGAAAGTATCTCGGAGATAAAGGAACGCACAAAGGCGCGACTTGCCTTTGCTTCTTTGAATTTATCCTCGTCAAGATATTCGGTAGCCTTGCCTATACTGCCGTTTGATGCCTTGATAAGCTCCTTAAAATCAGTGGGGAAGGAAAGTCTCATTTGAGCGGCTCTAACGTCGTTTTTACAGATATATTCTTCTACGGCGGCATCGGTCAAGCGCTGTGTTCTAAGCGTTATAGAGCGGCTTCGAATCGTCTCCAAAAATGAGTCGGAGCTATTGCATATCAAGAAGAAATGCGCAAACGACGGTGGCTCCTCTAACGTTAAGAGCAGAGCGTTTTGAGCCTCCTCGGTAAGCTTGTCCGCTTCTTCAATGACGTAAAATTTATCCTCGATATCGTTAGGCACAATGCGAACGTTTTCACGAATAAATCGTGCAACGTCAACACCGACGGTCGATTTGTTTTCGTCCTTGATAAATATTACGTCGGGAGATTTTCTTCCGAGAATTTTTTTGCAGGACGGGCATTCTCCGCAAGGCGCAGGAGAGGTGGAGTCCGAGAGCCTTTCGCATGCGGTAGCCGCCGCGGTGTGAAGCGCTATCGACTTTCGTCCGCTTCCGTTTGCTCCCTCAATTATGTATGCGTGGGAGAGCGAGCCGCAAAGCACGTCGCTTATAAGCCTTTGGCGAAGCGTTTCGTTGCCGATTATTTTCGTTATAGCCTGCTTCATAGCGCGTGTCCCCCAATTTTTCGCAAAGTAGATATACAAAATCAAATTATATTATATCAAAAAATACCAATATTGTCAAGGTAAAAAATCCATACCCTAAAAAATCCTAAATTTCGTTGTATAATGCGCCGAAAATGGTCGTTATATTCGGCGTAAAGATTGACAAAAGAATTTTGGGGTGGTATAATGAAAATGGTGAAGTGTGGACATTTCAAAAAATCTTAAGGAGATTGCCGTGAAAAAATAAAATCCTTCGCAGCTTTCTTGCTTGCAATTCTACTTCTTATGAACTTTGTTTCCTGCGATGCCGATCTCGGCTCGGAGATTTTGGATGATACCGATAAGGATACGTTGAGGGTAACCGATAAGGTTATCGATACTGAAAAAGCAACAGATGACAAGGGCGAGGAGTCCGAAGACAAGAAGCCCGAGAACAGTGAGATCGATAACGGCACAACAAAGCCGAATCCAGATACTCCCGACGTTGAACCCGACACACCTACCGTTGAGCCTACACCAAAGCCCGACGGTGGTGATTCTACAAAGTTTACCGTATCGGCGGAGATAGTTAACAAAAACGGTGCTAAGGGCGTTTTAACTCTTACCTCGGATTTCATTCGGTGGTGTCCGACAGTAGTACCGCAACGGGCTACTCGGTATATGATTGGCAGGTAATGGCGCTTATGGAATACGTTAAGCCTTACGTAGAGTCGGGAGACCTTTGGTTGGCGTCCTTTTCCGAGGCGGCAAAGTATTATTTTGAGTGGTCGAGCGCTAAATTGACCACGGGCGGAAAGACTGCGGATCTTGAAATTCACGTTGACGAGGACGGCTCGCATTTCGTATATGCAAATATCGTTCCGAGTGCAAATATAAGCACCATCCGTCCTTGAAAAAAACATTGTGCAAAACGGATAAAATGCACGACAATTATTGACAAATTTATAGTTTTGTTATATAATATTAAAGCAAAAAAATATTTTAATATAATTTATACCGATTTTGGAGGTTTTTATGACAATTTATGACGAGCTCGTCGCAAGAGGACTTATTGCGCAGGTAACGGACGAAGACGAGATAAAGGAAATGGTAAACAATGGTAAAGCCGTTTTCTATATAGGCTTTGACCCCACGGCGGATTCCTTGCACGTAGGACATTTTATGGCGCTTTGCCTTATGAAGCGCTTGCAGATGGCAGGAAATAAGCCGATCGCTCTTATCGGCGGCGGAACCGCTATGATAGGCGACCCCTCGGGTAGAACCGATATGCGTCAGATGATGACCGAGGAGACTATTGCTCGCAACTGTGGGTGCTTTAAGAAGCAGATGAGCAGATTTATCGACTTTTCCGAGGGAAAGGCGATGATGATAAATAACGCAGATTGGCTTTTGGGACTTAACTACGTAGAGGTTCTCCGCGACGTTGGAGCTTGCTTCTCGGTTAACAGAATGCTCTCTGCAGAGTGCTATAAGCAGAGAATGGAGAAGGGTCTTTCCTTCCTCGAGTTCAATTATATGATAATGCAGTCCTACGACTTCTATTACCTCTACCAGAATTACGGCTGTAATATGCAGTTCGGCGGAGACGATCAGTGGTCGAATATGCTTGGCGGAACAGAGCTTATCCGCAGAAAGCTTGGAAAGGATGCATACGCTATGACTATCAATCTTCTCCTCAACTCCGAGGGTAAGAAGATGGGTAAAACACAGTCGGGCGCAGTATGGCTTGACCCCAACAAGACAAGCCCCTACGATTTCTACCAGTATTGGAGAAACGTTGCCGATGCCGACGTTCTTAAGTGCATAAGAATGCTTACGTTCTTGCCTCTTGAGGAGATCGATGCTATGAGCTCTTGGGAGGGCGCACAGCTTAACAAGGCAAAGGAAATTCTTGCTTATGAGCTCACAAAGCTCGTTCACGGAGAGGAGGAGGCAAAGAAGGCTGATGCATCCGCAAAGGCTCTCTTTGGCAACGGCGCAAGCGCAGAAATTCCTCAGACAGAGCTTTCCGAGAGCGATTTCGTGGACGGCGAGCTTGACATTTGCTCCTTGCTCGTTCTTTCGGGACTTGTTCCTAGTAAGTCCGAGGCTCGCAGAGCAATAGATCAGGGCGGTGTTGCGGTTGATGACGTTAAGATAACCGATACCAAGGCAACTTTCAAGTATTCCGAGCTTTGCGACGGAAAGGTTTTCCGCAGAGGTAAAAAGGCATTCCGTAAGATAATAGCAAAGTAATTTTAAATTCAGACTTTTTGGAGGTCTAAAAAGGATCATGAAGGACATCAAAAGAAATCTCACGATGCTCTGCGATTATTATGAGCTTACTATGAGCAACGGCTATTTCGTTAACGGTATGAAGGATAAAATCGTTTATTTCGACGTATTTTATCGTGATAACCCCGATAACGGAGGCTATGCTATAGCCGCAGGACTTGAGCAGATTATCGAATATATAAAGGATCTTCGCTTTGACGAGGACGATATTGCGTATCTTCGAAGCAGAGAGTGCTTCTCCGAGGACTTTTTGAGCTATCTTGCAAATTTCCGCTTTTCGGGCGATATTTGGGCAATTCCCGAGGGAACCGTTGTTTTCCCCGGTGAGCCGCTTATGACGGTAAGAGCGCCCATAATCGAGGCGCAGTTCATCGAAACCTACGTTTTGATGATGATAAACCATCAGTCGCTCATAGCAACCAAGGCGTCAAGAATAGCAAGAGCCGCAAAGGGCAGAGCCGTTAGTGAGTTTGGCTCACGCAGAGCGCAGGGCGCAGATGCCGCAATTCTTGGAGCGAGAGCTGCGTATATCGGCGGATGTTCTTCAACTGCCTGCACGATAGCCGACGAAGCGTTCGGTGTTCCCGCAGGCGGAACTATGGCACATTCTTGGATTCAGCTTTTTGATAGCGAGTATGAGGCCTTTAAGACCTACTGTCAAATATACCCCAACTCTCCCACACTTTTGATAGATACCTACAACGCTCTTGAGAGCGGACTTGTTAACGCTATTCGCGTTTTCAAGGAGCTTGGTATCACCAAGTGTGCGGTAAGACTTGATTCGGGCGACGTTACCTATCTTTCAAAGAAGATTCGTAAAAAGCTTGACGATGAGGGTCTTGTTGATTGCCGTATAGTAATTTCCAATTCGCTTGACGAATATATTATTCGTGAGCTTATCCGTCAGGGGGCGTGCATCGATGCCTTTGGTGTTGGCGAGCGCCTTATAACCTCAAAGAGCGACCCCGTTTTTGGCGGAGTATATAAGGTTTGCGCCGTTGAGGATGCCGACGGTAACGTTATTCCAAAAATTAAAATAAGCGAGAACGTGGGCAAGATAACCACGCCACACTTTAAAAAGGTATATCGCATAAGAGATAAAGAGAGCGGAAAGGCAGAGGCAGACCTTATCTGCGTTTACGACGAGACGATAGATGAATCAAAGCCTCTTGAGATTTTCGATCCCGTGGCAACGTGGAAGCGTAAGACCTTTAACAGCTATACCGTAAAGGAGCTTTTGGTTCCGATATTCAAGAGCGGTGAGCTTGTTTACGATATGCCCTCGCTCAAGGAGATAAAAGCTCATTGCGCCGAGGAAATCGAAGGTATGTGGGATGAGGTAAAGCGCTTTAATAATCCTCACAATTACTACGTAGATCTTTCGGAAAAGCTTTGGAAGATGAAGCACGATATGCTTGCCGAGCACGGGAGGCGCTAAGTTATAATATGAAGATAATAGTTTGTCTTGACGACTATGGCGGAATGCTTTTTAACAATCGCCGCCAAAGTCGCGATAGAATTCTAATTGAAGACGTAATGCGCGATGCTTCGGATAAAAAAATATATATCCTCGCCTACTCAAAGCTTCTTTTTGAGGCGTATGAGGGGAAATATGAAATAGTCGACGATTTTTCAAAGCTTTCGGAGGATGCCGTTTGCTTTGTTGAAAACGTTGACGTAAAGCCGTTTATTGACAAGATAAACGGGGTAACTGTATATAATTGGAATAGAGTTTATCCTCGAGATTTTGTGTTTGACGTAGATCTGCCAAAATTTGGCTTCACCATGGTGTCGAGCACGGAGTTTGCGGGATATTCACATGAAAATATAAGAAAGGAGGTTTACGAAAGATGAATTTCAAGAAGAGTTTAGCACTTATACTTGCGCTTTTGATGATAGCTTCGGTGCTTTTCACAGGCTGCTCTAAGGTTGATGCGGATAACAGTGCTTCGGATACTGCCGCAGAGGATGACGTTGAGGGTTACGCTTGGTGGTGGTCTTGGTTCTACCCAAGCAGCTCAAGCAGTAAGAATACTCAAAAGGCTACTCAAAAAGCAACTCAAAAGGCAACACAGGCAACTCAGAGCACTTCCACTTCTTCAAAGAAGGGGGCTACTCTTGAGTCGGTAATGACTTATACAGGCAAGGCTTATGCCGAGGTTTATAATAATCAGCCCGATTTTAAGACGAGCGAGCTCACCACAAAGGCTTACGAGTATTACAGTGCGCTTGATAACTTGGGCAGATGCGGTTACGTTATGGCATGTGTAGGTACTGAGATAATGCCTACCGAGAAGCGTGGCGATATCTCCTCTGTAAAGCCTACCGGCTGGAAGCAGAATACCTATGATACTTCTATTATCAGCACGGGAAGCCTTTATAACAGATGCCACCTCATTGGTTTCCAGCTTACCGGCGAGAATGCAAACAAGAAGAATCTTATAACGGGAACCCGTTACATGAATGAAAATATGATTCCTTTTGAGGATATGATAGCCGACTACGTAAAGGAAACAGGCAATCACGTATTGTATAGAGTTACGCCTATTTTCGAGGGTAATAATCTTGTTGCAAGCGGCGTTCATATGGAGGCTTATTCTGTAGAGGATAACGGAGATGGCGTATGCTTCAACGTATATCTTTACAACGTTCAGCCTAAGATAACCATCAATTACGCAACAGGTGATAACTGGTTGACGTCTTCTTCATCGTCTTCATCATCTTCGTCATCGTCGTCTTCATCATCTTCTTCGTCTTCTTCGTCTTCTTCGTCTTCACAAAGTTCTACAAGCTCGACCACGGGCACTCAGTACGTACTTAATACAAGCTCGAAGAAGGTACACAAGCCCACGTGTAGCTCTGTTAATACCATAAGTGCGAAGAATAAGAAGGAGCATACGGGTACGTTGCAGGAGCTTCTCGATCAGGGATACAAAACTTGCGGAAGCTGCAAGCCCCAGTAAAATTTAAAAAAATAATTAGACTTTTTGCAAAAAGCTTAATAAAAACAAGCCCGACGGCTCGTCCGTCGGGCTTGTTTTTTTGTTAGATTTAAACAGTGTAAGAAATGCTTTTTGTGCGAATGTTACAATAAGATAAAATGGAATAATGAAATTAATGTGAAATATGAAAAAAGTTCTTGAATTTATTTAATATATATGGTATAATAATTTGCAGTTATGTTTTAAAATGCGTATTTTATACGTTTTATAAACGATAAAGTAAACCGAGGAGGTCTGTTTGAAATGAAATTCAAGAAAGGCTTAGCCTTAGTGCTTGCGCTTATTCTTGCTATTGCATTCGTTCTTACGGGATGCGCACCAAAGGGTGGGTCTTCTAATGGCACCGAAGCTGATTCGGATATCAAGGGAACCGTTGAAAGCATTGAAAATGGCAGTGGTACTACCGCAACAACCGAGGGCGAATCTACGTTAAGCGGCGCTAGCATAGAGGACGTAAAGGAATATACGGGCAAGCCGTATGCGGTTTTATACAATAATCAGCCGAACTTCAAAAAGAGCGAGATAACCGAAGAGGGATATGAATTTTACAGTCCCTTGGATAGCTTGGGAAGATGCGGCTACGCTATGGCGTGTGTCGGACCCGAAACAATGCCCACCGAGCCTCGCGGAAGCATCAGCTCGATAAAGCCTACGGGTTGGGTTCAGCAGTATTATCCCGATGTGATAAGCGGTGGATATCTTTACAACAGATGTCATCTTATAGCATATCAGCTTACGGGTGAGAACAAAAACAAGGAAAATCTTATTACGGGAACTCGTTATTTGAACGCAGACGGAATGATTCCTTTTGAGGATATGATTGCCGACCACGTAAATGAAACGGGCAACCACGTTATGTATAGAGTTACTCCTATATTCGAGGGTAATAATCTTCTCGCAAGCGGCGTACAGCTTGAGGCCTTTTCGGTTGAGGATAACGGTGATGCGATTTGCTTCAACGTATATCTTTATAACGTTCAACCGGGAGTCGTTATAGATTACGCAACTGGAGCAAATCATTTGGAGATGCCCCCTGTGGAGGAGGATGGTAACGATACCCCGTCGGGCAATTTGCCAAGCGGCGGCAACGACGTTGGCGATAGCGAGAACGTTGGTGGAGGCGATAACGGCGGAGATGACGTTGGAGGTAATGATCCGACTCCGACTCCCAATCCAACTCCCACACCGACTCCTACGCCCGAGCCCGAGCCTGAGCCCGATACGGAGCCTACAAACAAGTACGTGCTCAATACAAATACAAAGAAGATACATTATCCCGATTGTAGCTCAGTGGCAAAGATATCCGAAAAGAATAGAGCCGAATATGAGGGCGCTATTTCGGATCTCATCAACAACCAAGGATATACGCCCTGCGGAAACTGTCGTCCGCAGTGATATATATCGTTTTTTGGAGGATTTTTATGAAAAGGATTTTAGCAATTATTTTGGTTATCTTAATGGTAGCGGGAATGCTCGCTTCTTGCGGAAAGCCTGCAAGTAATAAGGAAACCGAGGCTTCTACCGATCCGGTAGTTGAAACACCGAGCGACACCGAGGGTGAGGACACTTCCGACGACGAGGAATACGTTGAGGAAGGCGACGAAGAAGAAGAGGAAGAAGAGGAAGAAGAGGGCGAGTGCGACCACGAGGGTGGTGATGATGCTACTTGCATATCTGAATCTATTTGCGATCTTTGCGACGAGCCCTACGGCGGATTTGATCCCGGTAATCACGAGGGCGACGAGGAATGGGAGAGCGACGAAAACGGACATAAATTGGTTTACTCCTGCTGCGGCGAGGTTACCGAGGACGAGAGCGCTCATAACTACGTTAACGGCGTGTGCACCGATTGCGAATTTGAGTGCGCACATGCAAATGACGATGGTCATAGCTGCACCGAGTGCTTAGCTTTCGTAAAGCATAGCTATAGCAACAACAAGTGTACTATCTGCGGAATTATTCGCAATGGCAAGACCGTAACCTTCGGTTCGTATCCTCAAACTAAGGTTATCAGCACAAGCTTGATATCCACTCTTAATAGCAAGGCAGGCAGTCCCACGTCTTGGGATTCCTATGGATATACCGAGAACGCAACTATGCGTTATATCGATATAGAGGAGGGCGGTCAGAAGTATCGCGGAGTATATTTCACAAGCTATCGTCCCACCGATATAAACAATCCCGCAAGCACGTCTAACTCTCAGCAAGACGATCACGGATATGCGTTGAATAAGGCTCATTGGTTCAAGTACGAGCCTATTACGTGGACTATTCTTACCGAGGATACAGCGGCAAAGAAGGCGTTCGTTCTCTGCAATATGATTCTTGATGCGCAGGCGTTTGATGCAAACGGTGATAATAATTATGAGGATAGTACGATAAGACAGTGGCTTAACGAGGACTTCCTTAACACCGCATTCTCCGATCTTCAGCAGGCTATTGTGGTTACTACGTTGGTAGAAAACGATGATAATGTTATAGGCGATTATAGCAACGGCAATAAGTTCTTCTCATCCGATACCGAGGATAAGATATTCTTGATATCCAAGGGAGAGGTTAAGAATGCATCTTACGGCTTTAGCGGTAACAGTGATAGAAAGATGACCGTAACCGATTACGCTAAGTCTCAGGGCGCATACGCAGATGCAAACAACGGCGACTGGTGGTGGATGCGTACACCTTCCTATGATTCCTCAAGACCCGAAAAGAGCGATCTTGCTCATAACTTGAAGGTAGACGGAAGCATATGGAGCTCCAACGTTTATTTGACGAGTGGCGGAGTTGTTCCCGCTATGTGGGTATATATCTGATATTAAAGTATAGACTCTACGCAAAAAATAAATAAAAGCATACCGCTTTATTATCTTAAAACGATAGTAAAGCGGTATTTTTTGCCTCGAAAAACCTTGATAAAAAACTATATTTTTTGAAAATTAATGTTGAATTTATACATTGTTTATGATATAATTATATAAATATACTATTATAATGGGTTAATTCTGCTTTTGGAGGTGGATTTTTTGGAATTTCTTGCAGTTTTAAAGGATATATTTGACGTTT
Source organism: Eubacteriales bacterium (assembly GCA_045614065.1). GTDB lineage: Bacteria > Bacillota > Clostridia > Oscillospirales > CAG-272 > HGM12713. Next base: position 11,101 of record JAZLCC010000163.1, read on the forward strand.
TTTCATTGGCTGTAATACTCTTTTTCGTTTATCGTTTTGCGGTAAAAAGAAGAGCTTTTAAGCTTACAATAGGCGTAGCGCTTTTCCTGCTTGCCACACTTGTTGTTGATGCCGTTGATTTTACGGCGCTTGGATTCGTTTTTGAAAACGTCCGTCAGCTTGGTGTCATAGCTATACTTATAATTTTCCAGCCCGAGCTTCGCTCTGCTCTTGAGAAGATAGGCGGCTCTACTTTTGAGGGCATTCAAAACATAAATCACGCAGGTGATAAAAAGGATAACGCAACCGCACAGGCGGTTATCGAGGCGGTTTCTCGCTCTGCGCAGGACCTTTCGGATATAAATTACGGAGCGCTTATCGTTATAGAAAGATCTTCTTCGCTCGATGAATATAAGGAGAGCGGAGCGCATCTTGATTCTATAGTTACCGCAGAGGCGTTAAACGCAATATTCTATAAGGGCGCGGCTTTCCACGATGGCGCAACGATTATTCGCGATGGAAGAATAGACTACGCTCGTTGCGTGCTTCCCATGACCGCAAGAGTGGATATCCCATCCGAGCTTGGCACAAGACATCGTGCGGCTTTGGGACTCAGCGAAAAAACCGATGCTATAGTTGTTGTGGTTTCCGAGGAAACGGGAAAGATATCGATATCAATAGATGGTGAGCTTGAAAGAGGCTACACCTACGCAACGCTTCGCACACGTCTTGATGAGATATTGAACACAAAAAAGAATGCGTCAAACAATCGCAAGGGCGGCAGACGTAAAAAACGTGCTACAGTGGAAAAGTCTGTTAACACACCGACCATAGATAAGGTCAACAAACAGTCTTAACGGAGGTAATTATGTCAGAGAAGAACAATTCTCCCGAAACGGAAGTAAATAATGAAATACAAGCCGAGGCGGAAAATACCGATTCCGTTGGAGGCGAAAAGGTAGTTGGAAGAAAAAAGAGATTTAACAAGTCCGATATTTTTGTGTTCGGAATTTGCTTGGTGCTTGCGCTTCTCGTTTGGTTTTATGCATCTAATAGAACTACGTTATCCGATGAAACGCCTGAAACCGATGCACCTGAAACCGATGCTCCTATTACCGAAACACAGGACACTAACGTAAATTAAAATAAATCCAAGCTAAATTTAAGGGAGGGAAAGAGAATGAATATGAAAAGTATTTGCGGATTCGTTATAAGCGGAATAAGCCTCTCTCCCGATACCGATGAAAGAGAAGCCTGTGCTATTGCCGCAAATGAATTAAAGCGTGCGGGGATAGGTGCTTCGGGTGTTAGCTTTAGCGTTTATAAGCGCTCGGTGGATGCCCGTAAGAAAAAGGATATTAAGCTTGTCTACTCGGTTGCCGCAAGATTTGATGCGCCGAGAGTATTAAATATCCCTAAAGGAAAAAAGTATCAGATATCCGAGCTTACCGATGACAGGCTAGAGATAAAATTTGGCGCAGAGCCTACAAAAAACAGACCCTTGGTTGTGGGAATGGGACCCGCAGGTCTTTTTTGTGCGCTTCTTCTTGCAGAGAACGGCTATGCGCCGATAATTATTGACCGTGGCGATTCAATAGAGGAGAGAAGCAAAAAGTACGAGAGCTTTTGCAAGCTTGGAGTGCTTGATACCGAGTCGAATATTCAGTTCGGCGCGGGCGGAGCGGGAACCTTTTCCGACGGAAAGCTCCTTACCCGAATTAATGATCCTAAAATAAGCTACGTTTTGAGACGCTTTTGCGATTTTGGCGCGCCCGAGGAGATACTCACCTTGGCAAAGCCTCATATCGGAACAGACCTTTTGCTTGGAATAGTTGATTCCATGCTTTTGGAAATAGAGCGCCTTGGCGGTACGGTTATGTATAGAACCCGACTCGACGGAATAAGCGAAAATGCCGACGGAAGCGTAAATGCTTATACCTCAAAGGGTGAGTTTCTTTGCTCGTCAGTTGTTTTGGCAACGGGACACAGCGCAAGAGATACCTATAAAATGTTGCTCGAAAACGGATATCTTATCGAGGCAAAGCCTTTTTCGGTAGGAGTTCGTATAGAGCATCTGCGAGAAAATATAGATAGAGCCCTTTACGGCGATATGATGGGGCATCCCCGTCTTGGTAAGGGCGAATACCATCTTTCCGACACCACGGGGGATAGGGGAGTTTATACATTCTGTATGTGCCCCGGAGGAGAGATAGTTGCCGCGGCGTCCGAGGAGGGCGGTGTGGTTGTAAACGGAATGAGCCGCAGTAAGCGAGACGGCAGAAATTCCAATTCCGCAATAGCGGTCAGCGTAAGACAAAGCGATTATGACGGTACGCCTATGGGCGCTATCGAATTTCAGAGAAATATAGAGAGAAAAGCCTTCCTTGTGGGCGGAAGCAATTATTATGCCCCCGTGCAGACGGTTGGCGATTTTTTGAATGGAAAGAGCGGAAGCGAGCCTACAACGGTACTTCCGTCTTATCGTGACGGAATGGTAAAGGTTGCCGATATGAACAACGTTTTACCAAGCTTCGTTTGCGATGGATTAAAGCGAGGCATTACCTCGTTTGGCAAAAAGCTTGAGGGCTTTGATTGCGAGAGCGCCATACTTACGGGCGCAGAAACAAGAACGTCATCTCCCGTCCGCATTATGCGCAACGAGGAGCTTTTGGCGGTTGGCAGAAACGCGGTCTATCCTTGCGGAGAGGGCGCGGGCTATGCGGGGGGAATTACGAGTGCCGCCATAGACGGTATTCGCATAGCGCTTAAGATAATCGAGCGCTTTGCTCCTCTGCACTAAGGTTGTTTTTAATAATAATTATATAGAGGTATCAATGAAAAGAAATTTAAAGGAAAGGGTGTGGAACGAGCGCTATGTCTTTGGCGATACCGTAACGGATGCTGCTATCGACGATATGGCAAAAAAACTTGGCAGAAGCCGATTTTTTGCTGTTTTATTGCATAACCGAGGGTATAAGACCGCAGGGGATGCTATGCGCTTTTTGCACTTCGAGGAGGAAAATTTGCACGATCCGTATCTTCTTATGGATATGGACAAGGCAACTGACAGAATCTTTAGGGCAATTGAGGAAAAACAAAAAATTTGTGTTTACGGAGACTACGACGTAGACGGAGTTACTGCCGTGAGCACGCTTTATCTTTATCTTACCTCGCTTGGAGCGAACGTTACGGTAAAGATACCAAAGAGAGACGGTGAGGGCTACGGAGTTTCCTTGCCGGCGGTAAAAACGCTTTCCGAGGACGGCGTGGAGCTTGTTATCACGGTTGATACAGGAATTACCGCATATGAGGAGGTCGAATACGCAAGAGAGCTTGGTCTTGATTTCGTTATAACCGACCACCACGAATGTAGAGAGGAGCTTCCGTGCGCTTGTGCAGTGGTAAATCCTCATAGACGCGACTGTCCGTATCCCTTTAAGGAGCTTGCGGGAGTCGGAGTTGTATTTAAGCTTGTTTGCGCGCTTGAAATAAAGCGTTGCAGAGAGGCGGGCGAGGACGTTTCAAAGGCACTTAGAAAGACCTGCCTTAGCTACGTTGATCTCGTTGCACTTGGCACGATCGCCGACGTAATGCCGATAGTTGACGAAAACCGTCTTATCGTAAGCATGGGACTTTCGCTTATGGAGAATTCCTCGCGTCCGGGTCTTCGCGCACTTATTGATGCCACGTCAGGCAAAAAGGCTGGCGAGGAGTCGAAAAAGAGAAAGATAAATTCAAGCTTTATCGGCTTTGGAGTTGCGCCGAGAATCAATGCGGCGGGCAGAATATCCGATGCCGCTATAGCAGTAAGAGCTTTGCTTGCCGACGAGAGTGAGGCAGAGTCGCTTGCCGATGAGCTTTGTGAAATCAACAAGCGCCGTCAGGTAGAGGAAAACGCTATTGCAGAGGAAGCCTATGCTATGATAGAGGACCTCGCCGACATGGATAAAAATCCCGTCATTGTTCTTGACAGTAACAATTGGCAGCAGGGAATAATAGGTATAGTTGCTTCAAAAATAACCGAGAAATACGGTCTTCCGTCTATTCTCGTTTCCTTTGATGGCTCTGCGGGGCTTCACCCCACTCCCTTTGATGAGGGAAGAGGCTCGGGAAGAAGCATAAAGGGACTTAATCTTGTTGAGGCTCTTAATTATTGCGAGGACTTGCTTGTTAAGCACGGAGGCCACGAGCTTGCGGCGGGACTTACGATCAAGCGCTCAAGCCTTGACGATTTTCGTGATAAGATAAACGAGTATGCGCGCGAGCATCTTGACGAGGATGCTTTTAAGATAACTATGGATGCCGATTGCGAGCTTAGCGCAAGCGATATCAATCTTGCTCTTGCAAAGGAAATACAGCTTTTAGAGCCCTATGGAACAGGCAACGCAACCCCGCTTTTCGTTTTGAAGGATGCCGTTGCAAGAAAGATAAGCGCAACCAAGGGCGGCGACCATACGAGAATGACCGTGGAAAAGGACGGAAAGTTTATAAATGCTATGTATTTTGGCATCTCTCCGCTTGATCTCGGATTTTTCGTTGGAGATAAGATAGATATTCTTTTTAATCTTGACGTCAACGATTATAGAAACACGCTTTCCGAGCAGTTAACTGTTCGTGATGCGAGAATAGCAAAATCCTCAACCGACGCCATAAAGCATGCGCGCAATAGGTATGAGGAGGTAAGGGCGGGTGGCTCTTACCGCAGTGATGAGGACTTTTTGCCCTCACGCGATGATTGCGCCGTTGTTTATACATACCTTCGCAGAGAGTATAGAAACGGTCAGTGCCGTTGCGGCGTTGATTATGCCTTAAAGGCAATAAATCACGAATGCGGCGGGAAAATGAATTACGTAAAATTGAAATACATCTTTGAGATATTCAACGAGCTTAAGATATGCGATATACGTGAATCGAGATACGATGAATATCTTTACGAGGTTAATTTTCAGGCAAATAAAACGAGTATAGACAAATCGTCAATACTTAAACGCTTAAAATCGCAGTGCGCCGATAGGTGCTAAGCGATATTTCAGAGAAAGGATGCCCTATGGTACAAAATAGCTGCAGTACCGTTGAACAGCTTATAGACAAGCTTATTGAAACGGGAAAGAAGTACGACATTGAAAAGATAAGGAGTGCGGGCAAATATGCCGAAAGTCTGCACGAAGGACAGTTCCGTGCAAGCGGAGAGCCCTACATCTCGCACCCCGTAGCGGTTGCCGAGATAGTCGTTGACCTTGGTCTTGACACAAATTCAATATGTGCTGCGCTTTTGCACGATACCGTAGAGGATTGCTCTGATAAGACAGATCTTCGTGAAATCGAGAAGCGCTTTGGAGCAGAGGTTGCCCTGCTTGTTGACGGCTTGACGAAGATTCCCTTCCTTAACATCGAGAACAAAGAGGAAGCGCATATCGAGAATATTCGAAAAATGCTTCTTGCAATGGCAAAGGACGTAAGAGTTATATTTATTAAGCTTTGCGACAGATTGCATAATATCCGTACTCTTGATGCAAAGTCCGAGGCAAAAAGACGCACAACGGCGCTCGAAACAATGCATATATATGCGCCGCTTGCTCACCGACTCGGTATGCGTAAGCTTAAGCACGAGCTCGAGGATAGATGTATCTCTTATCTTGACCCGATAGGCTATAAGGAGATCGAGGAATATACGAAGATCAAGTACGGCGAGCACGAGAGAGTGCTTGAAAACGTGCAGGAGCAGATAAAGCAAAGACTTACCGAAAACGATATTAACTTTGAGCTTAAGGGTAGAATAAAGACGATATACAGTATCTACCGCAAAATGACGGATCAAGGAAAGACCTTTGAGGAGATATACGATTATTACGCAATCAGAATAATCGTTGATACTGAGAGCGAGTGCTATACGGCGCTCGGCTTGATACACGAAATGTTTAAGTCGGTACCCGGACGCTTCAAGGATTATATCTCTATTCCAAAGGCAAATATGTATAGATCTGTTCATACAACCGTTATAGGAAGCGACGGCGTACCCTTTGAGGTTCAAATACGAACGTGGGAGATGCATCAGGTTGCGGAATACGGTGTTTGCGCACACTGGAAATATAAATCAGGAGAGGGTTCAAGATCACACGCCGACGTTGATAAAAAGCT
>JAZLCC010000164.1:0-18261 GCA_045614065.1 Eubacteriales bacterium
GATGCGTTTCGTGTCCCTTGCCCGCAAGAAGAATTATATCACCGCTCTGCGACATTGAGAGCGCATATTCGATGGCTTCCTTACGGTCGGTTATGGCAACGTAAGGGCAGGAGCCTGCGGTAAAGTAGGACGCTATCTCGGCGATTATAGCCGTGGGAGATTCATTATCGGGGTTGTCCGAGGTGAGAATGCAGAAATCCGCATCGCGCGAAGCAACAAGACCGAGCTCTGCACGGCGCATCTTTGTTCTTCCGCCAACCGAGCCAAAGAGGCAGATGAGTCTGCTTGGCGAGTATTCGCGAAGGGCGGTAAGAGCGGCTTTAAGGCTAACGCCGTTGTGGGCGTAGTCGATAACCGCGGTAGCTCCGTTGGGGAGCGCATAGGTCTCAAATCTACCCTCGATGCGAACGTCCTTCATTGCCGAAACTATCTGCTCGGTGTCAAGACCGAGGCGCTTGCAAACCGCAATAGCGGTAAGAGCGTTGTAAACGCTGAATTCACCGGGAAAGGCAAGCTCTGCTACGTAGCTGTCTGCCTTTTCGTTGCATTTAAAGCTAACCGAGATCTTCTCGGGAGTTCTGCAATAATAAATATTTTCTGCACGGTAAGCGGCAGAGGAATTACCCTTGCCCGAAATTCCAACCTTTTCGGCACGGCTGCCTCGAATCATATCCGAGGAATGCTCGTCATCTGCGTTGTAAACGATAAATTCAACGCCGTAGTCGGTGAAGAGCTTGTGCTTGCATTCCTTGTAGTCGTTAAAATCGGGATGCTCAAATTCGCCGATATGGTCGGGCGAGAGGTTTGTGAATACTCCGATATTGTATTTTATTCCGTGAACGCGAGCCATCTTAAGAGCCTGTGAGGAGACCTCCATAACAACGGTGCGAACGCCCGCATCGTACATCTCACGCAAATGCTCGTGGAGAAGATAGCTTTCGGGGGTGGTGTTCATAGTTTCCTTTTGAACGTCATTGTAGGATATACCGTTTGAGCCTATGTAGCCTGCGGGAATACCGTTCTTTTTGAGAATATTGTAAATGAGAAGCGACGAGGTCGTTTTACCCTTTGTTCCCGTTATACCGATAAGAGTCATTTTGCTTGCGGGGTAGTCAAAGAATGCGCCCGAAAGCTGAGCGAGAGCTATTCGTGAATTGTTGGTGAGAATAACGAATGCATCGTCCTCAACGTCTATCTTTCTCTCGGCAACAAAAACTCGACATCCCTTTTTGTATGCCTCGTCGGCGTATTTATGACCGTCTGCCATAGCGCCCGAAATGCATACGAAGATAGAGCTATCCTTTGCCTTTGCAGAGTTAGACGAGATTGCCGTTATCTCAACCGATTTTGCGTCGATGCCCTTGCGGTTGATTATTTCGGTATAGTCGATTACTGATAAAAGCTCGTTTAATTGCATATTTTAATTTCCTTTCTCGGAATTATAAAGCTTCATAAGATTATCATCAAAGCCCCAAGGAGCCTTGTTGCAGGTTTTTAGCGCCGAAATGCATAGCACCTCAAGCGAATCTATTACGTAATTGGGGAGTGCGTGCTCCTTTTTTATGAGGGAAAGCTCGGTACAGCCGAGTATGATTCGCTCGCATCCGTTTTGGTAAAGCCTTTCACAAAGTGATATAAAACGCTCTACGTCGGGGGCAAGTCCACCCTTAATACGTTCAAAAATAGTTTCGGTAAGAAAATCCTGATCCTCGTCGAAGAGGGAATATACCGAAATTCCATAGCGTGAAAAAACGTCGGAATAAGCGCCTGAGCGCATAGTTCCCTCGGTTGCGAGCACGCCTACGGTTTTAACGGCGTCAAGCGAGCAGAGCTTTGCCGTTTCCTCGATAATGTTGAGTATCGGAATATCAACCGCCTCTGCTACCTTTGAGTAAAAGTAGTGCGCCGTGTTGCAGGGAATAACCAAAAGCTCGGCACCTGCCGCCTCAAGTCGCTTTGCCTCGCTTCTCATTCGAGGAGTAGGGTCCTCGCTTGATTTGCCTAAAATAAACGACGAGCGGTCGGGCGTATCAGCACGTGAGGAGAGCAAAAAGTTTAGGTGGTCGCTATCCTTTTTTGCATAGGTGTGGCGTGTGAGCATCTCGCAAAAGTATATTCCCGACATAGGTCCGAGACCGCCGAGAATACCGAGAAGCGACGGTTGCTTTTTTTCGTTTATCACACGGCTCACCGCCTTTCGTTTTGTTTTTTAGCTTGGAATTACGTTTAGTGGTGAGGATGTAAGAGCATCCTCGGGATCGCATATTACAAAGATTGGCTCAAGAGCCTCTCTTGAAAGCTCAACGGCGTCGGAATATTCCTTGGAGCAGGGGATAAGCAACGGGAGCGTAAACTCGGATTGCTCTGCAAGGTCGATAAGGCGAAGAGCGAAAAGCTCGTTGCTCTTAACCCTCGGCACTCTTAAAAATCTGCTTGAAAAATCCCAAAAATCTGCGGGGGTCATTCTATCGTCAATAATAAAGCAGACGATGCCGTATTTTTTATATATCCGACGTGAGAGCTTGTGAGACACCTCGTTGTCGCCGAGAAGAAAGGGAATAAAATAGGATCTCGCCTCTTCGCGGATGCGTGTTTTGTTGATAGCCATTATATCCGCCCTTTCTCTTGCGCTCTCTTTGCATTTTCATATAGATAATTAAATTATACCACATTAAAATACCTTTGTCAAAGGTTTATATAAAGGATTTTTTTACAAAGTCTTTAATTTTCTTTAAATTTTTATTAAGAGAATGAAAAATATATATTTTTAAAAAAAGAATAGCTCCAAATGCTTGAAAAATCCGCAAAAATTGTATATAATATCAGTGTGAGATAAATCGAGATGATCAATGGGGGATGCTATGAAAAAAGAGAAGCTCTTTAAAACCTTTTCTAATATGCCAACGCTCCACACGGAGCGCTTGTCTCTCCGTGCAATGCATCCTATCGATGCCGAGGATATGTTTGACTATGCAAGGCGCCCAGACGTAACGAAATATCTTTTGTGGCGAGAGCACGAGGATATAGGATTTACAAGGGATTACCTAAATTACATAGGCCAGCGCTATGCGCTCGGCGATTTTTACGATTGGGCGATAATCGACCGTGAGAGCCGACGAATGATAGGCACCTGCGGATTTACGAAAATAGATGCGCCGAATAATTCTGCCGAGATAGGATACGTTTTGAATCCCGATTTTCACAATAAGGGATACGCTACCGAGGCGGTTGGCAGAATACTTCAATTCGGCTTTGAGGAGCTTTCGCTTAACCGCATAGAGGCAAGATTTATGCAAGGAAACGAGCCTTCGTTAAAGCTTATGAGGCGTGTTGGAATGATCTTTGAGGGCTACTTCCGTGATCTCGTTTTCGTAAAGGGACGTTACCGTACGGTTGGCGTTTGCTCGATATTACGCTCGGAATATGAAAATCTAAATAAAACAGATAAATAATTAAAGGGTATGCAAAAATGAGAAAAACAAAAATTGTATGTACAATAGGACCTGCTTGTAACACAGAGGAAATTTTGACACAAATGTGTCTTGCGGGAATGAACGTTGCAAGACTTAACTTTTCGCACGGAGATTATGCTACGCATAAGGCTAATATCGACCTTATAAAAAAGGTTCGTGAAAAGCTCGGACTTCCTATTGCAATAATGCTTGATACAAAGGGCCCCGAATACCGTATTAAGACCTTTAAGGACGGCTCGATAATTCTTAACGATGGAGATAAGTTTACCTTTACCTCCGAGGACGTTGAGGGAGATGAGCATAGAGTTTCGGTAAACTATAAGGGGCTTCCCAACGAAATGAACGTTGGTGATAGAATATTGCTCAACAACGGTCTTGTTATCTTTGAGGTCGAGAGCGTAGAGGGAACCGAAATCAACTGTAAGGTAATTACGGGCGGCGAGCTTTCTAACAGAAAGAGTATGTCCTTTCCCAACAAGGTATTAAAGCAAATATATCTCAGCGATTACGACAAGCGTGATATGCTCTTTGGAATCGAGAACGGAGTTGATTTTATTGCTTGCTCCTTTGTTTCGGTTCGTCAGGATCTCGTTGACGTAAAGGAATTTTTGAGAGCTAACGGTGGCTCGGATATCGATATCATCGCAAAGATAGAGAATCGCTCGGGTGTTGATAACATCAAGGATATCTGCGAGGAATGCGAGGGTATTATGATAGGCCGTGGAGATATGGGCGTTGAGATCCCCTTTGAGGAGCTCCCCGGTATTCAAAAGCATCTTATTACCACCTGCCGACTTCTCGGAAAGCGAGTTATCACCGCAACCGAGATGCTTGAATCTATGATACATAATCCGAGACCTACGAGAGCCGAGATATCCGACGTTGCAAACGCAGTTTACGACGGAACGAGTGCAATAATGCTCTCGGGTGAGACCGCTGCGGGAAAATACCCTGTGCTCACAATAGAGACCATGGCAAAGATAGCGATTTGGGCAGAGAGCACGATAAATTATAAAAAGATATTCCACGATTCTGATTTTATAATCAGAAACACCGTAGACGCTATATCTCACGCAACCTGCGGAATGGCTATCGATATTGATGCAAAGGCTATTGCCGTTTGCTCGCTTTCGGGAATGACGGTGCGTATGGTATCGCGCTTCCGTTGTCCTATCGATATTCTTGGTGTTACCACTGATGAAAAGGCTTGGAGACAGCTCTCGCTTTCTTGGGGCGTTACTCCCGTTATGAGTGAGGTGTTCCAATCGCTTGACGTGCTCTTCTACACGGCGGGTAAGCTTGCAAAGGCGACCTTTGATCTCAACAAGGGCGATAGAATAGTTATTACGGGCGGTATGACAAACGGCTCGTCGGGCAACACAAACCTCATTAAGGTTGAAAAAATATAAGCTTAGGTATATAAAGAAAAAGTCTTCGCAAGAAGGCTTTTTCTTTTTGTATTACGCCCTCGCCATAGTGGCGGAGCTAAAAGACTTTGCCGATGAATAAATTGCAAAATTTGAAATATTCTTTCTTTAACGTGAGCTTTCTGCATTTTTTATTGCATTTGCACAAAAAGCTTTTTGGTTTTATTTGGTATTTTTTCGTCGGAATCGGTTAGTTAATTAAATATTCACAAAGTATTGTATTTTTTGCCATTATTATATATTATAATAATATAGTTAAATTATTAAAATGGAGTAGTTTTGGAGGAATTTAAGGGTATGATAAGGACCTTGGCTAAAAGTATTCGAGAATACAAAAAGGCTTCTATCTTAGCACCGTTAATTATTGCGTGCGAGGTAATCCTTGAGTGCTTTATTCCCTTTGTTACAAAGGGCTTGATAGAGCATATAGAATCGGGTAATATAGATATGGGTGTTGTAACGAAATACGGCATTATATTGATTTGCCTTGCAATAGCTTCGCTCTCCTGTGGCGCACTCGCAGGACACTTTGCGGCTATCGCATCCTGTGGATTTGCAAAAAATCTTCGCCATGATATTTACGAGAAGATACAAGGCTTTTCCTTTGGAAATATGGACAAGTTTTCAACTGCGGGACTTGTTACAAGACTTACGACCGACATCAATTACGTTCAGATGTCGTATATGATGATAATTCGTTCGGCGGTGCGCTCACCTCTTATGATAGTTATTGCTACGGTAATGGCGGTAAGAGTTAGCCCTCGTATGTCGATTGCCTTTGCGGTTATAATTCCTTTCTTGGCGACGGGACTTATCTTTATTACGGCAAAGGTATTTCCGATATTTAAGACGGTATTTAAAAAGTACGATGCTCTTAACAACTCGGTTCAGGAGAACGTTGCGGGCATGCGTGTTGTAAAATCCTTTGTTCGTGAGGATTATGAGAGAGCAAAGTTTGCAAAGGCGTCCGATGACGTAAAGAACGGCTTTACAAGAGCAGAGAAGATCTTGGCGCTCAACAATCCCTTGATTCAGATGTCCTTTAACGGACTCATGCTTATGGTATGCTACTTCGGCTCGAGATTGATAATCAATACCAATGGCTTGGCTCTTAACGTTGCGGGATTCTCCGTGCTTCTCACCTATGGTGCGCAGATACTTATGAGCCTTATGATGCTCTCGATGATATTCGTTACCATGGCGTTGTCGGTTGAATCTGCAAACAGAATAGTTGAGGTTTTGAAAGAGGAAAGCTCTATAAAGAACCCCGAATTTCCCATTACCGATATTCCCGACGGAAGTATTCTTTTTGACAAGGTTTCCTTCTCTTACTCCAAGGATGCCGAGAAAAAAGCGCTTTCAAATATTAATCTCTTTATCGGCGCAGGCGAGACGGTTGGTATCGTAGGCGGTACGGGTAGCGGAAAGACGAGCTTGGTTCAGCTTATATCAAGACTTTATGACGTAAACGAGGGCGCCGTTAAGGTTGGCGGAATCGACGTTCGTGATTACGACGTTGAGTCGCTCCGTAACGAGGTTGCGGTCGTTCTTCAAAAGAACGTGCTCTTTACGGGTACAATAAAGGAGAATTTGCGTTGGGGTGATCCTAATGCGAGTGATGATGAGATCGTTCGCGTTTGTAAGCTTGCGGCGGCAGACGAATTTATTCAGGGATTCCCCGACGGGTATGATACTCATATAACGCAGGGCGGAACGAACGTATCGGGCGGACAAAAACAGAGACTTTGCATTGCCCGCGCACTTCTTAAAAAGCCTAAGGTGCTTATACTCGACGACTCTACGAGCGCCGTTGATACAAAGACCGATGCGCTTATACGCAAAGCCTTTGCCGAGGAGATCCCTGATACTACAAAGATAATAATAGCTCAAAGAGTAAGCTCTGTTGAGCACGCAGATAAGATAATTGTTCTTGACGGCGGAGCTGTTGAATCGATTGGTAATCATAACGAGCTCTTGAAGATAAGTCCTATCTACCGAGAGATATATGAATCTCAAACAAAGGGGGTAGCTGAAAATGGCTGATATGAAGAATCAGAAGAATCAGAAAATGAAGAGACCCCCGATGAACAAGGGCGTTCTTAAGAGAATCTTAAAGCTCCTCTTTAAAACCTATCCGTGGCAGATGGCGTTGGTTTGCGTATGCTTGGTAATAGTTTCCTTCTCGTCAACCATCGCAGGCTTGTTTATGAGTAAATTTATAACTATCATAGATAAGACGATAACAACCAAGGAGATAGCGCCCGTTGATGCACTCAACGAGATATCGATGCTCGTTTTGATAATGCTCTCGATATACGCCATTGGTTGGGTATGTAATTTCGTTTACACGAGAATTATGGCAATAGTAACGCAAAGCTTTTTAGATACCCTGCGCCGACAAATGTTTGATAAGATGCAGGGCTTGCCGATTCGTTACTTTGACACCACCGCTCACGGCGATATAATGTCGCATTACACGAACGACGTTGATACTATAAGAGAGCTTATTTCGGTAACGATACCTCACCTTATTCAGGCTATTCTTATAGTGGCGTTCCTTGTTGGAAATATGATATACCTCAGTGCTTGGATGGCTATCGTAGTAGGATTTGCAAGCATTGCTATGATATTTGTTGCAAAGACAGTCGGCGGCAGAAGCGCAAAGGGATTTATGAAGATGCAACGCTCGGTTGCAAAGACTGAGGGATTCGTTGAGGAAATGATGGAGGGTCAAAAGGTTGTAAAGGTATTCTGCCACGAAAAGCAGAGTATCGAGGACTTTGACAAGGTCAACGAGGAGCTTTGCAAGAATGCGACCAACGCAAACCGCTTTGCAAACATTCTTATGCCTATTATGGGGAATATAGGAAATATCCTCTACGTTTGCGTAGCATTCGTAGGTGCGGTATTGATAATAAATAAGGTTCCTAACTTGGCTATATCGGCATTGGTAGATCCCGAAAATATGGCTATCGTTGGTATTGCGGCGGTAGTTCCTTTCCTTAATGCGTCAAAGCAGTTCTCAAACAACGTAAGTCAGGTTTCTCAACAGATAAACTCCATTGTTATGGCTATGGCGGGAGCAGGACGTGTTTTTGAGCTTATCGATACCGATGAAGAATTTGACGAGGGCTACGTTATGCTCGTTAATGCAAAGCTTGTTGACGGCGAGATAACCGAGACCGAGGAGCGCACCGATATGTGGGCGTGGAAGCATCGCCACGGCGATGGAAGCGTTACCTACACCGAGCTTCGCGGCGACGTAAGAATTGAGAGTATGGATTTCGGCTACGTTCCCGAAAAGCTTGTTCTCAAAAATATAACGCTTTATGCAAAGCCGGGTCAAAAGGTTGCATTCGTAGGAGCTACGGGTGCAGGTAAAACGACTATAACCAATCTTATCAACCGATTCTATGATATAGACGACGGTAAGATAAGATATGATGGAATAAACATCAACAAGATAAAGAAGAGCGACCTTCGCCGCTCGCTTGGCGTAGTGCTTCAGGATGTAAATCTCTTTACGGGAACGGTAATGGATAACATCCGTTACGGAAAGCTTGACGCTACCGATGAGGAGTGCATTGAGGCGGCAAAGCTTGCAAACGCACACGATTTTATTACACGTCTTCCCGATGGGTATAACACGATGCTCACAGCAAACGGAGCAAACCTCTCTCAGGGTCAGCGCCAGCTTATTTCGATAGCGCGCGCAGCGGTTGCAGATCCGCCCGTAATGATACTCGACGAGGCTACCTCTTCGATAGATACGAGAACCGAGGCAATAGTTCAGCGTGGAATGGACGCACTTATGAAGGGAAGAACGGTATTTGTTATTGCTCATAGACTTTCTACCGTTCGCAATTCCGACGTTATAATGGTTCTTGACCACGGTGAGATAATCGAGCGTGGAACGCACGATGAGCTTCTTAGCCAAAAGGGCAAATATTATCAGCTTTACACGGGAGCTTTCGAGCTTGAATAAAAAATAAATCTATGGGGGTTGGTTAAATGACGGAACTTCAAACCAATTATACTCTTGGTATAGATATAGGCTCTACTACCGTAAAGGTAGTGCTTCGCGATGGCGAAAAAACACTTTACAGCAAATACAGAAGGCATTTTTCAAAGGTGCGAGAGGTAGCTCTCGAGATGCTCGGCGAGCTTCGCTCAATACTTCTTGACAAGCCTTTTTCGGTGGCTCTTTCGGGCTCGGCAGGTCTTGGACTTGCCGAGTCGGTGGGTCTCCCATTCGTTCAAGAGGTGTTTGCCACGGGAGAGACTGTTAAGCGCTTGGCGCCCGACACGAGCGTGGTAATAGAGCTTGGCGGTGAGGATGCAAAGATAATCTTCTTTGAGGGCGGAACCGACGAGCGAATGAACGGTACCTGCGCAGGCGGTACGGGAGCGTTTATTGATCAAATGGCAACGCTTCTCGATATGACTGCCGACGAGATGGATAAGGAGAGCCTTTCCTATAAGCGCATATATCCCATAGCATCACGTTGCGGAGTTTTTGCGAAGACCGACGTTCAACCCTTGCTTAATCAAGGCGCAACAAAGGCAGACGTTGCGGCAAGCATATACCAAGCGGTGGTAAATCAGACCGTTGCGGGACTTGCGCAGGGCAGAAAGATAAAGGGGAAGGTTTTGTTTTTGGGCGGACCGCTCTACTACTGCCACGGACTCCGCGATCGCTTTAAGGAGACCCTTAAGCTTAACGACGAAGAGGCAATATTCCCCGACTATGCGCTCTTTGCGGTTGCACTTGGCGCGGCTATATACGCCGAGGGAGCAGGGGAGTATTACACAATAGACACACTCTCTGAAAAAATAGAAAAAAGCATCGGCGCATCGGTTGGCGCAAATCGCTTGCCTGCGCTCTTTGAAAACGATTCCGAGTACGAGGCGTTCAAGGCTCGCCACGCAAAGGCGTACGTTCCGTTTGCCGATATAAATGCATACGTCGGCAAGGCGTATCTTGGCATAGATTGCGGAAGCACGACGACAAAGATGGTGCTTCTCTCGGAAAATAAAGAAATACTTTACTCTTATTACGATTCAAATAAGGGTAACCCCGCATCTATCGTAAGACAACAGCTCACTAAGATATATGAGCTTTGCGGAGATAGAATAAAGCTCTCGGGAAGTGCGGTTACGGGCTACGGCGAGGAGCTTATAAAAAATGCGTTCTCGGTTGACATTGGAGTGGTAGAAACGATAGCGCATTATACGGCGGCTAAATATTTTATGCCTAAGGTTGATTTCATTCTTGATATCGGCGGTCAGGATATAAAGTGCTTCCGTATTCGCAACGGCGCAATAGACGGAATAATGCTTAACGAGGCTTGCTCCTCGGGATGCGGTTCCTTTATTGAGACCTTTGCACGTTCAATGGGATATGAAATTGAGGAATTTGCCAAAAAAGGACTTTTGAGCAAGGCGCCCGTTAATTTGGGAAGCCGCTGCACTGTGTTTATGAATTCCTCGGTAAAGCAATCACAGCGCGACGGAGCAACTGTTGAGGATATTTCGGCAGGTCTTTCGGTAAGCGTTGTAAAAAATGCTATATATAAGGTTATTCGTGCAGGCTCGCCCGATGAGCTTGGCGAGAACGTAGTGGTTCAGGGCGGTACCTTCTATAACGACGCCGTGCTTCGAGCATTCGAGCGTGAGCTTGGAAAGGACGTTATCCGTCCGAGCATAGCGGGCCTTATGGGAGCATACGGCGCGGCGCTCTACTCTATGAAATTAAACGAGAGCGCGCTTATAAGCAGTGCGGAGCTTAAGAGCTTTGAGCATTCCTCGAAGACTGCCGTTTGCCACGGATGCCAAAACAATTGCCACCTCACGGTAAACACCTTCTCGGGCGGCAAAAAGTATATATCGGGTAACAGATGCGAGCGTGGACTCGGACTTTCGGAAGAGACCGAAAAAATGCCTAATTTGCATCACTTCAAGCGTGCATATCTTACGAAGATAGAGTCGAAATCTACCCACAGCTATCCGGAGGCAAGCCGTGGAACGATAGGACTCCCCTTGGCGCTTGGAATGTATGAGCTTTTGCCATTGTGGTACGGTATATTCCGCTCCTTGGGTTTTGACGTTAAGATATCGCCGATGTCAACAAAGGCGCTTTACGAAAAGGGACAGTTCTCGATTCCCTCGGATACGGCGTGCTATCCCGCAAAGCTTATGCACGGACACATCGAGTCGCTTGTTGAAAGCGGTGTTGATGCAATATTCTATCCTTGCATTACATATAACGTAAAGGAAGAAGCAACCGACAACCATTATAATTGTCCCGTGGTGGCTTATTATTCCGAGCTTCTTGCGGGTAATATGGATTCGCTTCAAAGCGTAAGCTTTATCTATCCGTATCTTAATATAAATTCTAAAAAAGAGCTTGCAAGAGGGCTTCTTAAAATGACCGATCTTTATTTTGCAAATCGCGCTATAAGCAAGAGCGAGATAAAGAAGGCTATAAGCGACGGCTTTGCCGAATACGAGGATTATATGAACGCCGTAAAGCAAGAGGGCGAGAGGGCAATAGCCTTTGCGCGTGAGCGCAACAAGCGCATTATGGTGCTTGCGGGCAGACCCTACCACGTTGATTCCGAGGTTGGACACGGAATTGATAAGCTTGCGACCTCGCTTGGCTTTGTGGTTGTTAGCGAGGATAGCGTTTTTCACCTTGCCGAGCCGATAACGGTGAACGTCTTGAATCAGTGGACCTACCACGCAAGACTTTACAGAGCGGCAAGATTTGTGAGTGAGAACGCAGACGCAGAGCTTGTTCAGCTCGTTTCCTTTGGATGCGGAGTTGACGCTATAACCACCGACGAGGTGCGCTCTATTCTTGAGGACAAGGGAAGATTCTACACCCAAATAAAGATAGACGAGATAACCAATCTCGGAGCGGTAAAGATACGTCTTCGCAGCCTTATGGGCGCGCTTGATCAATAACTTGGGAGGTATATTATGCAAAAGGAATACGTTGCTTTCACCAAGGAAATGCAAAAGGACTATACTGTTCTTATACCTAATATGCTCCCTATGCATTTTACGCTCATAGCAAAGCTTCTTAACAACTACGGTATTAAGAACGAGGTGCTTTTCACCAAGGGCGATCATATTAAGGAGACGGGATTAAAGTACACTCACAACGATGCTTGCTATCCTGCAATAATAGTTATAGGTCAGTTTATAGACGCCTTGCAGAGCGGAAAATACGATACTCACAAGGTGGCGCTTATTATGTTCCAAACGGGTGGCGGCTGCCGTGCGTCAAACTATATAAATCTTATTCGTAAGGCGCTCAAAAAGGCGGGATTTGGATACGTTCCCGTTATATCCTTTAGCCTTCAGGGGCTCGAGAAGCATTCCGGCTTTAAGCTTTCACTTCCGCTTCTTCACAGAATGATGTACGCCATTTTGTACGCCGATTTGTTAATGCTCCTTCGCAATCAGTGCAGATCCTATGAGATAAATGCGGGCGAGAGCGAGGCATTGGCTCAAAAATGGACTAATCGCCTTGTTGAGGAAATGACAAAGGGCAGAGTGTCCTACAAAAAGGTAAAGAAGAATTATAAGGCAATAATCGAGGATTTCAAAAAGATTCCTTGCAAGGAAGAAAAGCGAGTTAAGGTTGGCGTTGTCGGTGAGATATACGTTAAATATTCGCCGCTTGCAAATAACGATCTTGAGAATTTCCTTGTTTCCGAGGGCGCAGAGGTAACCGTGCCCGGTCTTCTTGACTTTATACTTTACTGTGTTTACAACGGCATTGCCGATTACAAGCTTTACGGCAGAGGCAGGGCAGCACATCTCTTAAACAGGGTAGCATATAAATTCCTGCTTCATAAGCAGAATGATATTATAAATATAATTAAGGAAAATTCTCACTTTGAGCCACCCACGTATTTTGACCATACGGTAACGCTTATAAAGGGATACATTGGCGTTGGCACAAAGATGGGCGAGGGATGGCTTTTAACAGCGGAAATGCTTGAGCTTGCCGAAAAGGGCGTGCCTAATATCGTTTGCACGCAGCCCTTCGGATGCTTGCCCAATCACATCTGCGGAAAGGGTATGATGCGTCCTATAAAGGAGAAAAATCCCAATATCAACATAGTTGCAATCGACTACGACGCAGGCGCTACACAGGTAAATCAGGAAAACAGAATCAAGCTTATGCTTGCAAATTCGAAAGATATCACTGAAAGCTCAAAGCCTTTGGAAAGTGAAATATCCTATGTCTGAAAAAATAAATAAAGCGCAGAGGGAGACCCCTCTTTCTGCGTCGAGATGGTTGTTTGCGATCTGCTTTTTGGTTTATTGCGTATCCTATATCGCAAGAGGTAGCTTCTCGTTTGTAAGATCTACCATGATAGACGATGGCGTGATAGGCGTAGGAATAGCGGGCGCTATCAGTGCGGCATATTTTATATTTTACGCCGTTGGACAGCTTGTAAACGGCTTTCTTGGAGATAAGATATCTCCTTTTTGGATGGTATCGATAGGCCTTTGCATAGTTGTTCTCTCAAATGTTGCAATGATGCTCTTACAGCCAAGCTACCTCTACGTTTTGTGGTGGGGAATTAACGGCTATGGGCATTCTATGCTCTGGGCTCCTATATATTTTGTTTTATCTAATATGATAAATCAAAGGCTTCGTGCCTTTGCCTTGACCGCTATATCTATCTCCTCGCCGCTTGGAAAGATAAGCAGTGCGTTGATTTCGGGTATAGCTTTAAAGGGCGATATATGGCAGAGAGTTTTCTTTGCAGTAACCATTGTTTGCTCGGTAGTATTGCTTTTGTGGATCACGGGATATCTTGCCTTGAGCAAAAGGCTTATCGTAGCCGAGGCTCAAAGCGAGTCCGAGAGCCTTGAAGCTCCCGTTCGATCTGAAAAAACAGGCTTTCTTCGAATTTTGCTTGTGAGCGGTGTTGCAATAATGCTCCCCTCGATGTTCGTTCACGGATTGTTCTATAACGGAGTAGTGGAGATGATGCCTACTATTCTTTCCGAACAGTATTCTATGAGCGCATCAATGGCGGCAATATTGGAGATAGTTATTCCGCTTCTTTCTATTGCGGGCGTGTTCGTTGCAAATTTTGTTTATTACAAAATATTCAAAAAGCGTGATATGCGCAGCGCGGCGTTCTTAATGGGCATAACTCTTTTACCTACCTCAATAATGCTTTTGCTTGCAATTTTCATACCTTGCGGATATTTGATAGGTCAATATCCCGATGCCATAATTTTTGTGGTTATATACGCCTTTGCCTATCTTTTTCAGTTCGCCTTTAACCATATAGTAATCGTTCTTCTGCCCGTGCATTTTGCAAGGTATTCCTACTCGTCAAGCGTGTCGGGAATCGAGAACGCAATAAACTATGGCGGTAGTGCAATTTCCACCTACGGAATGACCTATGCCTTGCTTAAGCTTCCTCTTTGGCAGACCGTTATTATTTGGATGTTATTGCTTGCAGTGTCTACTTTTTTTCTATTGCTCGCTCGTTTAAGATGGGAAAAATTTAATAGGTAAATTGATAAATAATGTGGCGGTCAACCTTTCTTTGAAGAAAGGTTCTCCCCCACACCTATTTTTCAAAGAACTGAAAAGGGAATTTTTCTTTCCCCCTTGAAGAATCTCTTGAAATATGATATTATAGATACATAAATCATTATTATTCGAAAGGTGATTTTTAACATGAATGAAAAAATAGAAAAACAGTTAGGCTTTTTAATTCCAACGCCTAAGGTATTAAATAAAAATGATGGCTGCTGCAAGCTTCCAAGAGTGATCTTTACCGAGCACGAATGCTTTTTACCTATTGCCAATGCCTTTTGTGCATCGGCAAATAAGATATTTAAAAAGAGCTTTTCACTTGCTGAGGGTGGAATTTTGCTTTGCTACGATGCATCTATTGCAAGCGACGCTTACACCTTAGATACTTGTGATGGTATTGTGCTTCGCGCTTCCTCTACCGAGGGAATGTCTTATGCCGTTGCAACGCTTTTGCAAATGGTAGCAAGGGTTGATACCGAGCTATTTGTTGGCAGAGCGCATATCGAGGATGCGCCCGACAAGGATTACAGAACCTTAATGGTCGATCTTGCAAGAGAATGGCATCCCGTTAGCACCATATATAAATATATAGACGTATGCTTTATGTTAAAAATACGCTATTTGCATCTTCATTTTATCGACGACCAAGCCTACACTCTTCCGTCGCGTGTATTGCCGAATTTAACCAAGTACAACAGGCATTATACCTTTGAGGATATTGAAAGCTTTAGAAAATATGCGAGTGAGCGCGGTGTTATTTTGGTTCCCGAATTTGAGGTACCGGGACACGCCTCTATGTTTGTAAAGACCTATCCCGAGATATTTGCGCTTCACACCGAGGGTGAGAATGATTCCAAGCTTGTTACCGAGGCGGGAGCGGTTATAACCGATAAGAACATTATTTGCGTAGGTAGTGAGAGTGCAAACAACGCAATACGTGCCTTACTCGAGGAGATATGTGAGATGTTCCCCGAAACGCCGTATATTCATATAGGCGGAGATGAGGCAAATATTAAGGCGTGGAGCACTTGCACTGAGTGCGTACGTTATATGAAGGAGAACGGACTTTCCGACGTTTATGAGCTCTACAGCGAGTTTGTTGGAAGAGTAGCAAGCACCGTTTTTGATATGGGAAGAACGCCCATCGTTTGGGAAGGCTTTCCGAATCGAGGAGTTCAGTATATTCCCAAGGATACTATAGTTGTTGCGTGGGAGTCGTATTATCATTTACCGCCCGACCTTTTGAAGAATGGATTCCGTATTATAAACGGCTCTTGGCAGCCATTGTATATAGTTCCGTCGTACAAAACTCGATGGGGAGTTAACGAGATACTTGATTGGAACGTGTATAATTGGCAGCATTTTTGGGATGCATCGCAGGCAAGCAAAAATGATATTAACGTTGAACCCACAGATATGGTTTTGGGTGCTCAAATAAGCGCTTGGGAATGCACGCACGAGGAGGATATCGGCAGAATTTTGGAGAATCTTTCCACAATGTCGGAGCGCACGTGGAACGTAGATCTGCATCATACCGCCGATGAGTTTATATTAAAAATGAACGTAACGCTTCACCGTATAGCAAGGCTTATAAATAATTAAAAATAAAAGGACACACCGTGCGGTGTGTCCTTTGCTTGTCTTTAGTCTTTAAGAATATCAATGGTTTGTAGAGCTTTAATTTTCTTAAGATTAGAATTGATGCGATCTTGATTTTTTTGTATAGCGGTTATAGCATGGAGCATATTTTCAGAATGAATTTTTTGCATAGCTTGGGTTTGACGTAACACTTGCATTTGGGCTAAATAATGTAATTCTTGTTCATAAAGATTTATTACG
The DNA here is from genome assembly GCA_045614065.1 of Eubacteriales bacterium. Lineage (GTDB taxonomy): Bacteria > Bacillota > Clostridia > Oscillospirales > CAG-272 > HGM12713. Next base: position 16,317 of record JAZLCC010000164.1, read on the forward strand.
TCGGTTAAATTGTCTGCGCGAAGATTTTCGAGCGCTGATATCATAAAACCTATCGCTTTTAAGTTTTGATAAGTAACAGGAAGAAATGCAAGTATTTGATTGCTTTCTTCAATGTATTGCTTGAATTGTGTGTGAAGTTCTCGAAGTTCGTTTTCTTTTTTTACTATTAATGGTTCTATTTGCGATTTGACTTCCAAATGCTCTTTTATTGCGTTGTTTTTGAAATCCACTCTTTTCTTGCGTGCGATTTGAATAAGACACAATCCAATGATTGCTATAGGCAAACATGCGAGTATCAGTGCTATAAATATATAGAAAAAGTTGAATGAGTTATTATCTAAATTGTTTCCACTTTCAAATCCGTTCTGCAACGATGATAGTGAGCGTTCTAACCATATAAACAAACCGAAAACTATTGGTAAAAATCCTAATGCTGAAAAAATGATTCCTATTATAGTTAAATCATTATATTGTTTGTTTGATGTCTTTGGCTTTTTTTCTGCAATTGATATATTTAATTTTAATTGGTCAATTTCTGTTTTCTTTTTGTTGATGTTGCTGCTGAATTTTTCTCGTTCTGCTATTACTGCCGCTGCGTTTAAAAACTGGTTGTAAAGTTCCTGGTTCATTTTGACCCTCTTGTAAAATATAAAAAAGTGCGCCGACCGAAATCAGCGCACAAAAAACGCAAATTCCGGTTATTGCCAAACAAACTATATACAATAGACTGTATATATTTGGTTTTTTTGGCATATTTATTATAGCACATAGGTATCGGCTTGTCAATGGTGCGATAAAAATAAAAAAAGAGGCGCGAAGCCTCTTTTTTATTATATTATTTTTTCTCGTCCTTCATCTGCAAGACGAACTCTATGATGAATCGGTGGTCAAGATGGGGTATGAGCCGGTTTGGCTTTTAAAGAGATTTTCATATTATAATCTTTCCTTTGTAAAGCTTCTTGGGGCCAGCCCTTATTTAATGCAAATTCAACTTTGCGTTAATAGCGCATTTGGTCAGCCGTTAAGGGGTAGGGATTCATCAAGGGGTATAGTTTGTTTATCTGCTTTTTTTAGCGTTACGTAAAATATAACCGAAGAAATCACGTCGGCGCAGAAAATGAATTGGAATAATATCACCCAAACAACCTTTCTAAATTTGAAGGTGTTGTTTCTGACCGCTGCAATTGCCGAAGAAATAACAAAAAGTCCCGTCATAAATACCGACATACAATCAACTATGAAAAGACCGAAAGAAAAGGGAATTGTGAAGATCGTTATAAAGAAAACGACACCCAAAGCAAAAATCAACACATACGCCGGAACCTGTACTAATTTCATGATCATCGCGGCCTTTGCTAAGGAAGTAGCGTCCCATTTTTTACGTATACTTATAAAAAAGCAAGCAATGCTTATTATAGCGGCCAGTATACAGTATAAAAACAGTGCGGCAATTAGGTATAAAGCGTTAGCGTCAAAAACGGAGTTCATTATATAATCAAAAAACGGGAGCTCTGTTGAGAAAAATATAGTAGCTAACGTAAATAGGACAAGATAGGGTACGATTACTATTGGTGCGCAAATAAAATATAGTTTCTTATTCATATTTTCCTCCTTAAATTCATCATATCCATTATATCATATGAAGCGCTGTATTTCAATGATCTTGCTGAATGTTTTTTGCGTCTTCGGGTCGTTGTTCGACTTTATATATCGGGGAGTTTCACCTACGGTGAATATTTTTGCTCGCGGCGATCGTGAGCAAGCTCCCATCGCTTTGCTCGCAAAATGCGAACTCCGCTATGCAACGAGTTGCATAGCCTCGCGATCCTCCTCACGAGCCACAAAAAAGAAGAAGCACCACGACTGTGGTGCTTCTTCTTTTTTTGTTGATCAAGTCTAAGCGGGAGAATTTCGCCATACGGCGAAGATTTTTGCTCGCAGCTCA
>JAZLCC010000165.1:0-5244 GCA_045614065.1 Eubacteriales bacterium
TGCTCCAAAACGCAGGCTACCGCACTCAGGCAATCGACCTCTCCAAGGAAGAAATTCCCGAGGCTTGCCGTTTGCTTATAACCTTTAACCCGAAGCAGGACTTCATTTCGGGCAACAACGGTCTTCAGAAGGAAGGCGAGCTTAAGAAGCTCGACGCTTACCTTGAGGCAAGAAACGCATTTATGGTATTCCTTGATTCCTCTACGGGCGAGCTTGAAAACCTTGAAGAATTCCTCGCAGAGTGGGGACTTGCAGTTCGCCGTGATGGCGACGACCCCATAGTTGTAAAGGATTCGCAGAACTCCAACCTCAATAACTACGAGGCAGTTATCGGTAACTACGATACAAACGACCTTATGCAAGGTTGGGCAGAGGATCTTTCGGCTAAGGTGATCTTCGAGGACGCAATGGCTATCGAATACGCAAGAGACTACAACATCACAACTCAGCCTCTTGCAAACGATCCCTCAAAGAGCTTTGAATTGGGCGGCAACGTAGCCTATAACAGAGCGGTATTCACGATGTTCAAATCCTACGAGACGGCTTCGGGATACGCCGCAGGCAGAGAGGTTGCAAAGGCAACCGCATCCGACCCCTTCAAGCTTATGGCTGTTTCGGTTGAAACACACTACGAGCAAGAGAAATACTCGGTTATCGAGGATTCGGCATACGTCGTTCTCTGTGGCTCTACCGACTTTGCATCGGATAAGTACCTTTATTCCAACTCCTACGGAAACGAGGACCTTCTCCTCTCAATATTCCAGATGTGCGGACGTGAGCCCGTTCCGGTAGGTCTTGACTTTAAGGAATTTGCAAATTACGAGATCGAAGAGATCTCCACGGGTGATGCAACCAAATTCACAGTTGCCCTCACCGTAGCTCCCCTCGTCATCGCTCTTTGCGCAGGCGTATTCGTTTTGGTAAGGAGAAAGAACAGATGATTGAAAGCAGAGAACAAAGAAAAAGATCCTCGCGCTTGCGTAGGAGCAAGATAATAATTATTATCTCTGTAGTTCTCGTTGCTATCTCGGCTATCGCCCTCTACTTTGTGTACGATTACGTTAACAACGTAATTCCCTACGTTGACGAAGCAGACGGCATCACCTATTATATCAAGCCTACAAACGGTGTTTGGGCAATGTATGACGCCGACGGCAAGCTTCTTGAAAAGGAAGATGCCTTTGGATATTACGTTACCAAAAGCGGAACGCTTGTTGAGGTAAAATCCGATACAGGCGAACATTACACCCGTGCAGTACCCGATATAAGCGACGGAGAGCTTACAGAATACGAGAAGGTGCTTATCTTTAAGCACATCGCTCAAAAGAACATTCGTTCTATCGAGATCCACAATCAAACCAACAGCTTCACCTTCTACCGCTATAACATCACTGAGACAAAAACCGACGATACCGCCGATTTCGTGCTTCGCGGCTCGCCCTTCCTTACCGTAAAGAAGGATCTTATTTCCTCGCTTGCGGTTTCAACGGGTTATCCGCTTGCAACGCAGAGAGTTGACGGCGTTATGATGGTTGGCGACGAGGTCGACTACGCAGAGTACGGACTCCTTCCCGAAAAGCGTGTACGAACCGAAAAGGATAAGGACGGCAATGAAATTCAGGTCGAATACGATTACGTTCCGTCCTACTATATACTCACGACCACCTCGGGCGAGAGATATAAAATGATAATCGGCGACCGCCTTGTTAACGGCAAGGGCTACTACGCACAGTACGTTGAGCTCGACGGCGACGTTGAAAAGCCCCGTGCGAAGGTCTACGTTCTCGGTAATTCGATAGGAACTACCGTTCTTACCGAGCCCAAAACCTTCATCACCCCCGGCATTGCGTACCCCGTTACGCAGAGCGACTACTATGACGTAGATAACTTCGTTCTTTCAAAGAAGGAGAACGGAGCCTTGGTTCCCAAGGTATCATTCTCGTTTATAGACCTCGCAGACCGTACAGGCACCGTAAATTCAAGCAGACCTTACGTTTTCACCGATGAGCGTTCAAACTCCTACCGTCCAAACTACGATAAGATAGACGCTTGCTTGCTTGCATTTATGAATCCCACCATAGTCGATATCGCAGTGCTCTCTCCTTCCTACGCAGACCGTGCTAAATACGGACTTATGAAGGAAGAAACCGACGAGAACGGAAATCCCGTTCTTGACGAAAACGGAAACCAAAAATACGTTTACGATGCAGAGTACGTTATCTCCTTTGACCGCACGGCAAAGGACGAGAACGGAAGCGACGTAACCTTTAACCAAACAATTTACATCTCCAAGAAGAACGAGCGTGGAAATTACTATTCCTACACCGTTATAAGCCTTGATAAAATCAAGGTATCTCTTGATATGATAAGTGAGGTTTCGGGCGATACGTACAACTTCCTCTCCTACGATGAGCACGATTGGGTATATCCCTATATCTTCGAAATGGGCATAAATTACGTTACCAACATAACGGTAACAAAGCCCGACTACTCGGCAAGCTTTGACGTTACTCACACCAAGGACGGCGAAACAAACGCTATCAAGGTTGTGGGCAACAGCTCGACAGGCTCTTTTGCAGAGACCTTTGACCTTCTCAAATTCACCGATAGCGCAGGCAACCACTGGTTGATAACCGAGACCGACGTTAAGGTTTACGCTCCCGACGGAACAACAGAAATGTTCCCCACAGGCAAGCTTGCCGGTGTAAACGATATCGGCGATAGAGTAAAATATCTCGAGAAGCCCGTTAAGGACGCCGAGGGCAACGTTATCTACGTTAAGCTCAACGAGATAAAGATAGACTACGCAAACGGCGAGTCAAAGACCTTCGTAAGACATCATACTATGATATTCAAGAAGCTCTTTACCGTTATTTACCGTCTTGCGATAATCGACGATTACAACCTCTCGGAAGCAGAGGAGCAGGCGCTTCTCAATGATTCGAGCAAGTATCTCGCAACAATTAAAATAACCGACAACGAGGGAACTATCACAAACGTAGACTTCTACTCGCTCACATCACGTAAGGCTTACATCGTGGTGAACGGCGAGGGCGGATATTACGTCTCGATGTCCGCAATACAAAACGTATTTGATGGCGCATTGAGCTTCTTCAATTGCGAGGATATCAAAACCTAAATAACCTTTTTGGGGCTGTCTCATAAGACAACGGAAATTATACTTGATTTTCCGTTAAAATGAGGCAGCCCCATCTTGCAAAATCTAAGGTTATATGCTAAAATATTTGTAAAGACAATGAAAGGCGGAATTTTTATGAATTATCGCATCGAACACGATTCTATGGGTGAGATTCGCGTACCCGAGGACAAGCTTTGGGGAGCGCAGACTCAGCGTAGCTTTGAAAATTTTAAAATCGGCGTGGGCATCGAAACGATGCCTATCGAAATAATACGCTCCTTTGCAATACTCAAAAAGGCGGCGGCAATTGCAAATAACGCAATAAAGCCCGAGAAAATGACAGACGAGAAGCTCTCGGCAATAAAATGCGCCTGCGACGAGATACTTAACGGTGAGCTCGACGAGCACTTCCCCCTCGTTGTATGGCAAACAGGCTCGGGAACGCAGAGCAATATGAATCTTAACGAGGTAATTGCAAACCGAGCAAATCAAATACTCGGCAAAAAGCTTATTCACCCAAACGATGACGTGAATATGAGCCAATCCTCAAACGATACATTTCCTACCGCTATGCACATAAGCGCGGTAATTGCGCTCTCAAATGCGCTTATTCCCGCAATAGACTCTCTTATATCAACCTTTCTCCGTCTTGAAGAGGAGAATTGCGGAATAATAAAGAGCGGAAGAACGCATCTTCAGGACGCTACTCCTATTGCTTTCTCGCAGGAAATAAGCGGTTGGAGAGCAAGTCTTGAGCGTGATAAGCAGATGATCCTTCTCTCAATCGCACCTCTTTGCGAGCTTGCTCTCGGTGGCACCGCCGTTGGAACGGGGCTTAATGCGCCAAAAGGTTTTGCGGAGCGTGTTGCTCTTGGAATTGCAGGTCTTACCAACAAGCCTTTCGTTACCGCAGAGAACAAATTCCATTCCCTCACCTCAAAGGACGAGCTTGTTTTTGCTCACGGAGCGCTTAAGGCTCTCGCAAGCGATATGATGAAGATAGCAAACGACGTTCGTTGGCTCGCATCGGGTCCCCGTTGCGGTCTTGGCGAAATAACCATTCCCGAAAACGAGCCGGGCTCGTCTATTATGCCGGGCAAGGTCAACCCCACTCAGTGCGAATCCGTTACTATGGTCTCGGTTCAGGTTATGGCAAACGACGTAGCCGTAGGTCTTGCCGCATCTCAGGGCAACTTTGAGCTTAACGTATTTATGCCCGTTTGCATCTATAATTTTTTGCAATCCGCTCGTCTTCTTGCAGATTCAATAAATTCCTTTAATAAAAATTGCGCCGTAGGAATACTCGCAAACTCTCAAAAAATGCGTGAGAACCTCGAACGCTCTCTTATGCTCGTAACCGCTCTCAATCCATATATAGGTTATGAAAACGCCGCTAAGACCGCTAAAAAAGCCTTCGCGGAAAATATCTCCTTAAAGGAGTCCTGCGTTTCCCTCGGATTCCTCACCCCCGAACAATTCGACTCTATAATCAAGCCCGAATCTATGGTTTGATAAAGATTGCTTTTTTAGGTCGCTTTTATTTGCTACCTTTTTTTAAAAAAAGGTAGCGCCAAAAAACTTCCAACGGGAAGTTTTTAGTGCACATTTTCGCTCGACGATTGAAAGCACAATGTTCGCACTATTTTAAGGTCGCTTTTTGAAAAAAGCTCCGCAAAAACTTTCATACGGGAAAGTTTTAGGGAGTTTTCAAAGCGAGCTCACCGGTTGTGAGCACAATGTTCGCACTGCACCCAAGGAGCAAATTTTGGTCAAGCTTTTTTAAAAGCTTGCGGGTTTGGGCAGAGCCCATAAAAAACAGCGTTTTCTTTTTGTTAGCTTTTTCTTTTGCGCTTACGGTGTCAAAAGAAAAAGCGGAGTATGGGTTAGATTTTTTGAAAAATCAAGCTAAGGGAGAACCCTCGTCGGGGGTTCTCCCTTATTGTGCGCTTTTCATTAAAAATAATAAAATTTTCTATTTTGTGATTGTGTTATCTATGTTCGCACTCACTGAAAGCCTCCCCGCGGGGGGAGGTGGCAACCCGAGCGAACCAAAGGTGAGCGAAGCGGTTGACGGAAGGGGGCGCGTGCACATAGAAGTTTTATTT
>JAZLCC010000166.1:0-2249 GCA_045614065.1 Eubacteriales bacterium
AACAACGCGCCACGGCGTTTTGGTTGGGGTGTACGGAGAAGGAGTTTTGATACTCGGAGATAGCGGTATCGGTAAGAGTGAAACGGCAATCGAGCTTGTAAAGCGAGGACACCGACTTATAGCCGACGATGCGGTTGAGATAAAGCGAGTTTCGGCAAAGACGCTCGTTGGTACGGCGCCCGAGATAATAAGACACTATATTGAGCTTCGCGGAATAGGCATAGTCGACGTTCGACGCCTTTTCGGTATGGGCTCTGTAAAGATGTCGGAGCGGATCGACCTCGTTATTAATTTTGAACCGTGGGATCCCGAAAAGCTCTACGATAGATTTGGACTTGACGATGAGACCGAGAATATTCTCGGAATCGACGTTCCCGCATTAACTATTCCCGTGCATCACGGACGAAATCTTGCGGTTGTGCTTGAAATTGCCGCAATGAATAACAGACAAAAGAAAATGGGCTACAATACAGCCGAGGAATTTAACAAACGATTGATGGAAGGTATGGGTGAAGAAATATGAAACTTAGTGTGCTTATGAATTTATATCACGATAAAACTCTTGATGAGGTACTTGCAAGAATGGCAGAGCTTGGCATTAAGACCGTTGAGGTTGGTGCTGGCGGATATCCCGGAAAGGATCAGTGCGATCCCGAGGAGCTTTTGGCAGATGAAAAGAAGCTTGAAGCATTCAAGGCAAGCTTTGAAAAATACGGAATAGAGATTTGCGCTCTTGCGGCGCACGGTAATCCCTTGCATCCTCAAAAGGAGCTTGCGGAAATGTATGATAAGGATTTCAAAAACGCAGTTCTTCTTGCAGAGAAGCTCTCGGTTGATACGGTAATAACCTTCTCGGGATGCCCCGGAGATTCCGAAAACTCTCTCTATCCCAACTGGGTAACCTGCTCGTGGCCCGAGGATTATATGAAGATTCTCGATTGGCAGTGGAATGAGAAGGTAATTCCTTATTGGCAGAAGACAGGCGCTTTTGCAAAGGAGCACGGAGTTTCGCATATCGCATTTGAGATGCACCCCGGCTTTTGCGTTTACAACCCCGCAACGCTTCTCCGCTTGAGAGCGGCTGTTGGCGACGTTATCGGCGCAAACTTCGACCCCTCGCACCTTATTTGGCAGGGAATGGACGTGGTTGCGGCAATAAGAGAGCTTAAGGGCGCTATCTACCACGTTCACGCAAAGGATACTAAGATAGATAAGTATAATACGGCAAGAAACGGTGTGCTTGATGTTAAGCACTATGGCGACGAGCTTGAGCGCTCTTGGATATTCCGCACCGTAGGCTACGGCAACGGCGAGGATTATTGGAGAGAGATCGTTTCCAATCTCCGTCTTTGCGGATATGATAGAGTTCTTTCCATCGAGCACGAGGATAGCCTTATGTCGCTTGACGAGGGACTTGAAAAGGCAGTAAGCTTCTTGCAGAACATTATTATTAAGGAAGAAAAGCCTACCACAATGGCGTGGGCGTAAAATAGTTTATTAAAATTAGTATTTCAAGGGGAAATAACATGAAAAAATTTTTTGGTTTGGCGGTTGTGCTTATCTTGCTTTATGCAACGCTTCTCACCGCTATTCCGACAAGTGCGCTTAGCGTAGGTCCATACAATTCGAGCGATCCTTGTATCAAAAGCATTTCGATAAGTACCACGAAGCCTCTCACCGGTTCGACTGCAACTTATTATAAAGCAAAGGTAAACTCGTCCTTGCACGGACTTAATAAAGGCTACAGAGATCACACAATGCATATTTCGATAGGTATTGTGGGTGTTACAAAGTTTTTCGTTTATTCGGGCGAAAGCAGTAACAAGATGGGATACGCAACGAAATCGGTGTTAGATCTTGTTAAGGATTTTGAAAAGGAAAATCCCGAATGGGCGGTTGTTACCGCCATAAACGGAGATTTCTTTAATAAGACTACGGGTGAGCCTGAGGAGCCGATGATTCAAAACGGACAAATGCTAAAGGCTAATATTCTTCCGGATTCAGCGAGAAGAGGCGGTGGCTTGGTCGGTACTAACGATAAGACGGGTAAGGTAGTTTACCATACTATCGGTATGGCGTATAAGGAAGCCGGATACGGCATCGGTTACAACTTTAAGGATAACTATCAGGTTCAAATTCTTGATTCAACTAAGCAAAATGTAACCAAGTCCTATGAGTCTTATATAGGAAAGGCTCCTACGGCTGAGATCATTTCGTTTGCTACCGTTGATTGTGCGGGATCCTACAAG
>JAZLCC010000167.1:0-24745 GCA_045614065.1 Eubacteriales bacterium
GGGTTCCTGAGCAATCTCAATGCGAGTCTCTGCTTCCTCATCTGTTACAAGCTCATCAGCGAAGGATGCGTCTGCGTGAACGGTACCGTCATCAAGAACCTGTACAACGTGTTCTTCAACTACGGGAGCCTCTTCTACTACAGGAGCCTCTTCAACTACAGGAGCTTCCTCAACTACGGGAGCTGCCTCTTCTGCGGGAGCCTTAGCTGCCACAGGAACGATGATTGGATTAACAACATTCACCGGCGCGGGCGCCGGGTCAGGCTCAGGCTCGGGCTCAGCTACGGGTGCATATGCAGGCGCAGGAGCGGGAGCGGGCTGTGCATACTGGGGCTGGGGTGCGGGAGCAGGTGCAGGAGCGGGCTGTGCATACTGCTGCTGAGGTGCGGTATAAACAGGCTGGGGAGCCGTGTAAACGGGCTGAGGAGCCGTGTATACCGGAGGAACCATGTACGGATTTACGAGAGGAGTCGTCGTAATTATCGTAGGATTCTGATTTGCATTTGAATTATTATTATTGTTATTGTTGCTGTTTGCAACTGCAGCTGCTGCGCTTGCGCCCATCATCTGCTGCATAACTATCTGCTGCAAGAACTTCATCTGCTCTTCAACGATAGAATACTTTTCGATAAGGTCAGCCTTTATCTTCTGATCCTCATCCTGCATAGCCTTGAGCTCGGTCCAGAATTCCATTCTTGCCTTATGCTCTTCTGCAATAGCCTCGTTAAAGAATGCACGCATTTCTGCCTTTGCGGCATACTCGTCATCCTTCTTAGCATTGTCAAATGCAGCTCTTTCGTCTGCCTTTGCCTGCTTAGCTGCAGCCTCTGCTGCCTTTGCATCCTTTTCAGCCTGGAAGTTTTGATCTCTTATAGCGTCGTTGATTCTCTCAAGCTCGCTGATCTCAGAAGCGATAGCCAAGTTGTTAGCAACAAGCTCCTTCTGAGTGCCCTGAAGCCACTTTGCAGAAAGAATGAGATAAACACCAAACAAGATACCCGAAAGGCCGGATGTAATAGGTGCGGCAAAGAGAAGAATCTTTACAAAGCCTGCCATAGAGGGGCTAAGCTCAAGAAGACCCATAATGATATCTGCAAATGCGGGAACTGCTGCAAATGCTACCGAGAAGAATATGGTGAAGGATGCGATAACGTAGGAAAGAACAAAAACGTTCTTCTTAACGGGAACGTACTCACCGCTTACCGATGCGTCAGCAATGTTGAGAAATGCCTTCTGTCTTGCTGCGTAAACAGCCTTGAAAAGAAGGAATACTGCAACGATAACCGCAGCGCCTGCGATAGCTACAAGACCTGTTACGATATCAAGGCTTTCAAAGAGAGCGTCTACGTCTGCATCGGGATCCATCCACCAATCATAGAAAGGAAGAACGAGAGATACCAACGCACCTGCAACACCAAATACGATAGCAACTATAGCAATCATCTTATAGTATATCTTGGTGCAAGCATCGAACTTAGAGAATCTCTTAATCGACTTTGCGATGTTAAGGTCGGGCTTCTGTGCATAGAGCTTGTAGCCCGAAGCCATCGATATTCCTAAGAAAATTGCGGGAACGAGGCATAAGATAATACCTGCAACGGTGGAAAACATTGACGCAATGAAGAAAACAAGCATTATCGTCAAGAAAACGGTGGTCGCCATAAATACGGGCGCACGCAATCTCTTCTTGATAATAGCCTTTGTTGTCTCATAAGCTGCGTTCACTTTTTCCTTTTGTGCGTTTGCCGCGATCTGCTCGCCGCAAGCCGTACAAGTAAGCTGCCCATCTTCAACGGGCAACGAACACTTTGGACAATTCATAAAACATAATCTCCTTTGTACCCAAAATTTTATGTATAGTTCAGTATACACTAAAACGTCGTTTTTGTCAAGCGATTTTGCGAAAAATCTACCAATAACAACAAAAGAGGACTCATTATTTGGTTATTATAACCAAAGTAAAAGTCCTCATTTTGTTTATTTAACGATTGTTATTTTATTTTCTTCATTCTTGCAAAATTACCCATAAGCTTTTTGGTTCCTACACGCTCAAAAACAACCTCGTAAAGAACGTCATTTCCCATGGCTTTTGCCGAGAATATTTCGCCCTCTCCAAAGGTGGTGTGATATACTCGATCTCCAACCGAGAACACCTCGGGCTTCGACTGAGCCGTTGATTTTGGTGCGCTCGTTGCCTGCTCGGAAAAATAAACTCGCGTGCCATAGCTTTGCTGAGGCTGCTTGTAATACCCCGCATTCGAAAAAGCTGCGGGCTTATCCTCTTTTATAAGCTCCTTAGGTATTTCCTTTACAAATCGTGAGAGCTCGTTAACTCCCGTTTTGCCGTAGAGCATTCTCATTTGGGTATGTACCAAGAAAAGTCGCTCCTTTGCGCGTGTTACCGCAACGTAGGCAAGACGGCGCTCCTCCTCCATCTCGGCGCTTGTTTCGGCGCCGAAGAGAACCTGCGTACCCGGGAAAACTCCCTCCTCCATTCCCGGAAGGAATACAACCGGAAATTCAAGTCCCTTAGCCGAGTGCATCGTCATCATAACAACGGCGTCTGCGCCCTCGTCGTAATCGTCAACGTCTGCGACGAGCGCATTTTCCTCAAGGAATCCGAGCAACGTAGGATTCTCGTTGTTTTCCTCATATTCCTTAATTCCCGAGACAAATTCGGCAATATTTTCAAGTCTTTCCTTTTCCTCTTCGCCCGCATCCTTAAGCATTTGTCTGTATCCGCTCTTATCAATAACGCTATCAACGAATTTATGCACAGGCATATCATCGTAAAGAAGGTCCCTGAAATAAGAGATAAGTGCGGCAAACTCCTTAAGCTTTAGAGCTCCTCTTGAGAGAGCCACGTACTTATCGGCGTTTTTAAGCACCTCGAAAACCGAAATGGAATTTTCCTCTGCAATAGCGCAAACGCCCTCAACGGTCTTAGCGCCTATTCCCCTTCTCGGCTCGTTTATAATACGCTTCATTCTCTCGGTATCCGAGGGATTGACTATAAACTGAAGATAAGCAACAACATCTCGTATTTCCTTACGGTCATTAAAGCGAAGTCCGCCGTACATCCTATACGGCACGCCGCTTTTTGCAAAGGTTCGCTCTATAACGTTCGACTGCGCATTTGCACGGTAGAGTATTGCCATATCACAATACTTGTATTTTCCGCTTGCAACAAGCTTTTCTATCTTTTCAACGATATATCTCGCCTCATAGTTTTGATCGTCGCATTTACGCAATATTATCTGCTCCCCGCCCTTGCGGTTTGTCCAGAGATTTTTTTCTTTTCTATTAATATTATTTGCTATAATAGCGTTTGCGGCATCAAGTATAATGCTTGTCGAGCGGTAATTCTGCTCGAGCTTGATTATCTTTGTATCCTTAAATTTTCTATCAAAGCCGAGTATATTCTCGATTATTGCGCCACGGAATTTATATATACTCTGATTATCGTCGCCAACAACCATTATATTTTTATGCCCGCCCGACAAAAGCGAAATAAGCTCGAACTGTGCAAGATTTGTATCCTGAAACTCGTCAACCGAAACGTAACGGAATTTATTTTGATAATATTCCCTTACCTCCTCGTTTTGACGAAGCAAAAATACCGTTTGCATTATTATATCGTCAAAGTCGAGAGCATTTGATTGCATAAGCGACTTTTGATACTCGGTATATATTTTTGCTATCTTCTTTCTGCGAACGTCGTCTATGGCAAAATCACTCTCGTATTGCTCAGGGGTGATAAGCTTATCCTTTGCCTTGCTTATCTCGGAAACAACGGTCTTTACCGAAAGAACCTTATCGTCGATATTAAGCGATTTCATTACGGCAGAAACCGCTTTTTTTGAATCGTCGGCATCATATATAGTAAAGTTATCTCTGTATCCGAGAAGCCCGCCGTAGGTGCGGAGTATTCTAACGCATATCGAGTGGAAGGTTCCCGCCCAAATATTTTTTGCCGCATCCTCACTGCCGAGAGCCTCGCCAAGACGCTTCTTTATCTCGCTTGCCGCCTTATTAGTAAAGGTAAATGCAAGCATCTGCCACGGCTGACAGGGTGCTGACGAAAAGCACCTTAAAAACTCTGCAAGATCCTCACGCTCGAGCGAGAACGCAGATTTTATAAGGCTTAGCTTACGTGCATCGAGGTCATATGGAACGTATTGACTGTAATAAGCGTTACCGTACTTAACGATAAAAACTATTCTGTTTACAAGCACGGTGGTTTTACCGCTTCCCGCACCTGCGAGAATAAGCACAGAGCCCTCGGTATTATAAACCGCACTTCTCTGCTCATCATTGAGAAAAGAATAATATTTATCAAACAATTGTCTTTTCAGGCGAAGATATTCCTCGCCGAGAAGTCTATTTTCGTTCATTTGTTTTTTCCTTAAATAAATTTATTTATCATCTTTGTCTTCTCTATCCTTTTTATTTGCAAAAAGCTCTCGGATTCTCGCATTCTCGGAAGAGGTGGTGTTGACGCTATCCTCCTCGGTGTAATCGTCATCATCTTCGTCGATCTCCTCTTCGCTCTTCGGCTTCTCAAAGATATCTGCCGAGAGGGCACGCTCGATAGGTGCGGAAATCACCGAGAGAATAATTGAGATAAGAAGAAGCGCGCCGCCGACTATCAATGCATCAAGATATGGTGGCTCCAATACCGCCGTAACCATCTCGGAATAAGTGAAGCTGTAAAGAGGCTTCATAATATACGGTAGCGTCGCAATCGCAATTCCGAATAGCGTTGTAATGCAAAGGACTATGCGATTGGGAATAAATGCGCAAAATATACGTCTCTGCTCCTCCACGCGTTCCTCATCGTCGCTCAAAAAGAATCTAAAGGCAACGAATGCGCTCCACACGCTTATTGCAAGCGAGAAAAGATAAAGCACCGCAAGCACTATTAATATAATGAACAATGCTCGTGAAAATATCACTGCGGCATCGGTAGTGCTCTCGGTTCCAAAAAGCACGTTTCTCGATTGATCCCACGAATTAACGATAAGCTTTATTACCGAGATTTTCTCGCCCGCCTTACCCGAAAAGATAAATCTATGTGAGGGCAAAAAAAGCATTGCAAAGGTTGCCAAAAGCGATATTATCGGAAAGAGATAGCGCAGATATATACACACACGGTACGACGTTTGTTTTTGTGGATTGATCTTCATAAATTTTCGTCCTATATTTTGAATCTTACCGATTCTTATTTTTCGGGACTTCCCTCCATATAGTAGGAAGCCTCCATATCCGCCATACAAAGCGCAAAGCCTAAGGGGAACATCTCAAGCGCTCTGCCGACCTGATTTGCATCCTCGGGGCCCGAAAATCCCATATGATAGCGAATAGCAAACGCCTCATCTCTCGTAAGGCGCATAAAGCCGGAGAGTATATAAACCGATTTTTCTCCGTGTCCGTAAGGAAGATTATCCTCTATGGTGTAATAAGGAACGGGAGTCCAAACGCCGTCCTTCTTTACGTTACGCATCTCTATCTTATAGAAATTCGTTTTGCAAACGTCGTGCAAAAGCGCTACGATAGCAAGGCTTTCCTCGCTAAACTCAAAGCCGTACTTTTTGCAGAACTTTGAATGCTTTACATAATCGCAAAGGCATTCGTAAACGTTAAGGCTATGCTCTAAAAGTCCTCCCTCATAGGAGCCGTGAAAGCGTGTGCTTGCGGGGGCTGTGAAAAAATCGGTCTTTTCAACAAGATAGTCAAGGAACTTATCTGCTCCCTCACGGGTGATGGTCGACTTATATATTTCAATAAATTTTTCCTTATTGTTCATAGCGTTTAATATATTCCTTTCATCAATTTATAAATTTCAAAATCGTATTATCAATCGTCGTCTTTTTTATTTATTGACTTTTTACTGCGAAGACGTCTTGTTGCTATGCAAACACCCGCAACACCTGTTATTGCGAGAACCGCAACCGCTAAAATAACCGTTACCTTGGTTATCTCTCCGCTATCGGCAACGAATATAGCCTTATCATATACCTTTGCGGGGGTGGGATTAAGTCCCGAATCAAATGCGTCGAACATCCACGCCATAGTATTGCTTATGCAAGGCGAAACACGCTCGATCTCCTCCTCGCTAAGTCCGCTATCAAGCGAATTAAAGGTCATAGCGCCCGTATAAAGAGCTATTCTCGTTTCACCGCCTTCGCTTACCGAGATTGCTACGGGATGCTCCGTGCTAACGGCACTCTCGCCCTCTCCGATGGTCTCAACGTAGGAAAGCATTGGGGTGTACTTATATTTAGTGCCCTCCGCCGTGTTTATCTTGCTTATATTCTTAAGCGTTACCTTGCTTGCGCTCATTTCAGAGAACGCCTTATGGTCCTTGTTAACCGAGACCTCGACCGCCGTATTATCGTTAACGCTTATCACACTGCTGTCAACCGAAAGACCGAAATGCGAAAGGAGCGACGAGAGATTGGGCATTGAATAATTCTCGGTATCCACCAAAATATAAAGCTTTCCACCGTTTTCAACGTATTTAATAAGCGTTGCTACCTCATCTGCGCTATAATCCTCACTCGGAGAATTGATAACCGCAAGGTCTGCGTTTACGGGAAGATATCCCGTAGCCTTAAAATCGTAGGGATTTGCGCTTGTGCCCTCCTCGCCGTGTCCCGTAAGGAAATACACCGTGGGAATATAATCTGCATTTACGTAGGCTACCGCCTCGGCAATAGCATCCTCTATCTGCAAGCAAACAAAGGTCTCGTTCTGCAGCGAGAGCATTATCTGTGCGCATTTTTCAAGCGTTTCCTGCATAGTTGCGCTAAGCTTATCATACTGAGGATAATACTGATTTATGAGAGTTGCGCAATATGTATATCTATACTGAAATTCACTCGACGTAAGATATCCCATGCTCTTATTGTAATATGAGAAGTAATCCTCACCGTTAATGAATTTCCAACGGCGAGAGCTCTCTATAACCATAGCATAGGAAAGCGCCTGCTGAGTTTGATCCTTAAGACCGTATTTTTCAAGGAATTCCTTATCCTCTGCCGAGTTAACGATTTGAAGCTTCATATTATTACCCGCTTCCACGGTGTTGACGATTGCGTAATAGAGCGAATCCTCGTTGGTGTACGGGTCGATAAGATAAACCGTTATCGGCTCCTCGTTTTTTTCAAGATATTTCGCAACCGAGGTATAGGGAGTATAAAGCTTGCTTTCGCTAAGGTCGATCTGTCTTACACTGTATGGCATAAGTAAGGGCGCTACGCAAAAAACGGAAACGAGCAAGATACTCACCGTAGCCAAAATTTTCTTTTTGTTTTTTGCAACGAGCGCAACCGCAAGGAATATAGCGGTGCCTATGACAAATACTACTGCAGTGGTGATATCGAATCTTTGAAGAACCACCGCATCTATCTTTTTAAAGAGCGAAAGCTCTGAGAGGATTCCTCCAAGCACCTTATCAAATCCCGTGCTGAAGGGCAAAAGACGAACGAGTGCCGAAAGAATTCCAAAAATAAAGCTTGCCACCATAACGCCATACGTCGCAGCGATGGCGGTGAGGTTTTTCTTGGAGATAGCCGAAAACATTATCGACAACGCAATAACGAAAACCTCAAAAAGAAAGAGGGTTAAAAGCGCTAAATAGCAATGCTTGTAGCTTACGTCGCCGAATCTGGCGAATATAGGCGGTAAAACCGCCAATATTGCGGTGGGCAACAAAAAGAATATAACGTTTGACAATAACTTTGAGAGAATTACCGTAGTATTTGATATCGGCATACTCAAAAGAAAATCGTAATTACCATTCTTTTTCTCATTGCTTACAGCTCTTGCCGACACTACCGGTATACAGTAAGCAAATATCAAAGCCATAAGCGAAACTATGCTCTCAAATCCCGCATAAGCGCCACTGCTCTGCGTTATCGAAAGATAGACGGCAAAGGCTACCACGGGAGATATATTAAGAAGCGATATTACCGTAAGAGACAAAGGATTTAAGAAAAGCGAGCGGAGCTCCTTTTTTAATAATGCAAGCATCATTTTCCGCCCTCCTCTTCATTCTCGGAAAAGGCAAGATAAGTTTTAAAGAGCGCATCCTCATCACCCGAGAGCCTTTCCTTTATTTCCTCCACGGTTTCCCAAAGAGCTATTTTTTTGTTTGAGAGTATTCCAACCGTGCTTGCAAGCTTTTTGGCGTCGCCTACTCTATCGGTAATAATAACTACCGCCTTTTTCTCGCTAAGCGAGCTTATGATATCCGATATAAGCGTTCTATCGTCGCCATTCACTCCCGCCATAGGGTCGTCGAGTATAAGCAGGCTCGGATTTCCCACGAGAGTATTGGCAAGCGCCAAGCGTTTCTTTTCGGAAGCAGTAAGATCCTTTACAAGCGCCTCACTCTTTTCGGTAAGAAAAACAAATTCAAGCGCCGCTTTTATCTGTCTTATGCGCTTATCTGTATCGGTCTTGCGCATACGTCCCGTAAAATCAAGAGTTTCATAAACCGTCATATCGGAATAGAAAAAGCACTCAGACGGCATATACCCTATCTTTGCCTTTGCGGCAATACCGTCCTTTTTGTTAGAAAGCGCGGTATCCTTAAAAATTATCTCTCCGCTGTCAAGCTCGGATATTCCCGCAAGCACTCTTGCAAGAAGAGTCTTTGCTTTCTTGTTTTTGGCAAGAATAGCATAAATGCCCTTTTCGTTTATTTCAAAGGAAAGTCCGTCGAGAAGAATTGCTCCCGACTCACTTGCCTTAATTTCATTTACTGTAAGTAAACTCATTTTTATCCTCCTACGCAGAAAGAGATTCCCTCTGCTGACGTTTAATTATCTGCTTTGTTGTAACTATTATGAATATGAGATGCACGCTAAGCGAGAGTATCCAGCTTATCGGGTAAGAGAGGAATAGCACCTCTCCCGTTCCGTAGTGTGCAAAAACGGTATTTATCCAAACGATACGGAGTCCGCAGGTTGAAATAAGCGAGATTATCATTGAGGTCATAGACCTATCAAGCGCTCGCAGAGTTCCGCAAAGCGTGTCCATTATTCCGCATAAGAAATACAACGGCACAATAATGCAAAATCTCGTCATTGCCGCCGACATCGCAACGTCGCCTCTTACGTAAAGACCCAAGAGCTGATAACGGAATATCATCATAGCACCGCCCATTATAATTCCTATTGCGGTTACTATTATAACGGCGTATGCCGTAAGCTTTTTTACGTTATTATATTTTTTTGCGCCCACGCTCTGCCCTACGAAGGTAAGCGACACCGAATATATCGAATGAAGCGCTATGTAGAGAAATCCCTCAAGATTTGCAGCTGATGCATAGCCCGCAACTATGTTTCCGCTTCCGTTATCAAAATTCAAGTCGATAGTATTCATCGCCGCCTGAATCAAGGTGTTTGAAAGTGAGAAGAGCGAGCCTTGGATTCCCGAGGGGATTCCGATATAAAGCATCTTTTTAAACTTTTTAAAGTCTATCCTAAGCTCCTTAAAGGAGAGCTTCATTTCTCCCTCGGTGCGCATAAGATACACAACCGCCATTATTGCCGAGGCGTACTGCGATACAATGGTTGCTATTGCGACGCCCGCAACGTCAAGCGAGAATACCGTTACAAGCAAAAGGTTGAGTCCTACGTTAAAAAGACCCGAAATTGCAAGAAAGATAAGCGGTCGCTTTGAGTCGCCCGCAGAGCGCATCATAGAAGCTATGTAGTTATACAAAAGCGATGCGGGAGCGCCGAGAAATATTATTCGCATATAAAGTGCGGCATACGGAAGAACAGCTGGGGACGTCTCCATAAGCACAAGCAAGGGCTCGGATATAAACACTCCGACAATGGCAATGATTACACCGAATATCACCGACACAAGAACCGAGGTGTGCACCACGAGCCTTACGTCGCCATAACGCTTTGCGCCAACGTAATGCGCCACCAAAACGCCTGCTCCTACCGAAAGACCCATTACGAGTGCCAAAACGAGATTCGTGATAGCGGAGGTGCATCCTATTGCTCCGACTGCGGTATCACCCTCGGTAAAAAAGTTTACCACTATAAGATCTGCGGCATTGTAAAAGCTTTGCAAAAGTCCCGATAAAATTATCGGTATTGCAAAGAGGATCATTTTCTTAAAAAACGGTCCCTCGGTCATATCAACGCTATGCTTGCGTTTAGCCTTATTTGATTCTATATCAAGCTTCTCGTCATTTTGCGAGGAAGAATTTTCCTTTTTTAAGTTCATACTGTTTTTGATTGCCTCCAAAGCGGTAAGCGCGGATTTTCCAAACCTTACCCATATTAAATTATACCATAAAAAGAACTAAAGTCAAGACTTGAAGCGCCTAAATATTTATATATTTTATTCTTATATTTAGTAAGGTTTTTGATTGACAAAGGATACATTTTATGATATAATACAATGGAATATGTTTTACCAAAGCTTATATATTTTTTCTACGAAAGGAATTTTCCTATGTGCGCACAGCTTTTATCTACACAGCCCTATAAAGGAACACGTGATTTTTACCCCGAGGACATGCAGCTTCGCAACTGGTTCTTCGGTAAAATAAGCGAGGCTCTTCGCCTTGCATCCTTTGAGGAATACAATGCCCCTATGCTTGAATCCCTTGAAATATACATTGCAAAAAGCGGTGAAGAGATTGCCAAGGAGCAGACCTACAACTTTACCGACAGAGGCGGCAGAATGCTTGCTATCCGTCCCGAGATGACCCCCTCGGTTGCTCGACTTGTTGCAGGTAAGATGGGTGAGCTCAACTTCCCTCTCAAATGGTTCTCTATTCCAAATATGTACCGCTATGAGCGCCCCCAAAGAGGACGCTTGCGTGAATTTTGGCAGTTGAACGTTGACATCTTCGGATGCGACTCATACGAAGCAGACCTTGACGTTATCGAGAGCGCAATTATGGTTCTCAAGGCATTCAACGCAGACGAAACCATGTTCAAGGTTCACATCAACAACCGCCGTTTCTTTAACGATGTTATTGCCGCTATTTGCGGAACCGATGCCGAGAGCTCGCGCAAGGTATCCAAGATAGTGGACAAGCGCAACAAAATCAGCCGTGAGGCTTACGAAAAGGAGCTTTTCGAGCTCAACATCAGCGCAGAGCAGATTGCAAAGATAGACGCTCTCTACACCATGAGCGTAAAGGAAGCCTGCGCTATATGCCCTGACTCTATAGGCGCTTGCGAGCTTCTCTCGCTCTTCGATATGCTTGAGAAGACCGACCTTTTGAAGTACTGTGTATTCGACTTCGGCATAATCCGCGGCCTTGACTACTATACGGGAACTGTATTCGAGGTATTCGACGAGGCTCCCGAAAACAACCGTGCTATGTTTGGCGGCGGTAGATACGACAATCTCGTTGGTATGTTCGCAAAGAACGCAAGAATTTCGGGCGTTGGATACGGAATGGGCGACGTTACGCTTGAGAATTTCCTTGTAACTCACGGTCTTATTCCCGATCTTTACGCAGACGGTCTCCGTGTGCTCGTTGCAAGATTTGACGACGTTCCTTACGAAGCATACGTTTCCACGGTCGCCACCTTGCGTGAGGCCGGCATTACCGCAACCCTCTATCTCGGCTCCAAGAAATTCGGAAAGCAGATAGACTACGCCGTAAAGGGACATTACAGCCACGTTCTTATTATGGGTGGAAGTGAATACGAGGCGGGAGTTGCAAAAATAAAGAATCTTAACACCCGTGAGGAAAACACCGTTGCTCTTGCCGACGTCGTTTCGGCTCTTAAATAATTCTTTAAAAATACAAGGATTGAAGCTATGATATACGCATTTCTTGCCGAAGGCTTTGAGGAAATAGAGGCTCTCTGCCCTATTGATATTTTGCGCCGTGCAGGTCTTTCTGTTACAACCGTTGGTATCGGCTCAAATGAAATTACAGGCTCGCATAACATAACGGTAAAAGCCGATATAAGCGATGCCGACCTTATCTTTACAGACATCGATCTTATATTTCTCCCCGGTGGAATGCCCGGAACTAAAAATCTCGATGCAAGTGATACCGTGCACAAGGCGCTCGACCTTGCTATCGAGCAGAATGCATACGTTGCGGCTATCTGCGCGGCTCCTATGATACTTGGAAAGCGTGGAATGCTTCAAGGCAAGCGTGCGGTTTGCTACCCCTCGTTTGAGGAGTATCTTATTGGCGCAGAGGTGTCAAAAACCGAGCGCATAGCTCTTGACGGAAAGATCATTACGGCAAAGGGTATGGGCGTTGCTACCGAGCTTGGACTTAAGCTCGTCGAGCTCCTTTGTGATGCCGAAGCCGCAAGCAAGCTAAGAAAAGCTATAATTGCGGATTGACGTCAATTATGAGTGGATTTACCTCTAAAAAGGATGCAAGAGCGCATTTTTCCGCCTTGCGTGCTTCAATTGATATAAACGAGCGTGAGAAAAAAAGCAAAATGGCGTTAGCATCGGTTTTGGCACTGCCCGAATTTGATGCTTGCGACACCTTATTTCTCTACTCTCCAATAAAAAGTGAGCTTAACGTTCTTCCTCTTTTTGATATTGCAAAAGAGAAAGGCATACGCATAGCATTTCCAATCTCAATAAAAGAAAGCTCAACGCTTGATTTTCGATGCGTATCGAATTTTGACGAGCTTTCGCTTGGTGCGTACAATATTTACGAGCCAAAGGAAAACACAAGTAAGGCAACCTTTTCAAAGCAATCTATATGCATAGTGCCTGCGCTCGCCTTTGATAAAAATGGCAGCCGCCTCGGCTACGGAAAGGGCTTTTACGATAGATTTTTAAGTAAATTTACGGGGCTTTCGGTTGGTGTTACCTTTGCAGAGCTTTTCTGCGACGCTCTTCCTACCGACGGCTACGATATTCCCATTAACGTTATTATTACCGATAAAGAAAGTGTAAGAATTAAATGAAACACCGTTTTCAACCCGTTACCGATCAGGATACACGATCGGAAAAGAGCAAGGCTGCGAAAATAAAGAAAAACGGCGAAAAACGCAAAATAGCGTTTATTACCCCGTCGCTTCTTGTATTTACGACCTACGCGCTTCTTCTCTTCTCCAAGATCGTCGACCTAACGCTTATTAACAGAGAAAATGAATATTACACGGTAGTTATTCTTCAGCTTATGATATTTATGCTCCCCGGTGCTATCTGGTGCAAATATCGTGGCGAGGGATATATGCGCGGCTTGCGTATGCGACTTCCGCGTCCGAGATCGTTTTTGCTTATACTGAGCGGAACGTTGCTTATGATATCGGGCGGACTTCTTTTGAGTGTGCTTTTTGGCGGTCTTGACTCGCTCTCACGCAATTTCTCGCTCTATGATACCTTTATTTCAAAGGGCAACGGAACTGTTCCCTCAACCATCTACCTTGTAATTGCGTATGCGGTAATTCCCGCAATCTGCGAGGAATTTATCTTCCGCGGAATACTCTGCCACGAGTATGAAAGAGGCGGCGTTGTTCGCTCTGTGGTATTCTCGGCAACATTCTTCGCTTTACTTCACTTTAACCCCGTAAATATTCTTACCTACTTGTTCTCGGGTGTTATACTTGCTCTTGTGCTTTACGCAAGCCGTTCACTTTTTGCGGCAATGATAACACACCTGCTTTACAACGTTTTCGGACTTTTCGGTCAGAGATATATGAACACGCTTTACAAGATAACGGGAAGCGAGACCTTCTTTATCTTTATAGTTGCATTCCTCTTCCTCTTATCTGCGGCAATATTCTGCAGACAAGCGGCAATGCTTTACAAAAAGCATCTTTACGACGGCGTTTCTTCCAATTACAGAAAGCCCGTTGCAAAAACTCCCGAGGAAATAAGAGCATCCTTCCTTTCGGTTGTTCTTGAGCCCGCAACCATTCTTTGCGTTGTGTTCTACGTTGCGGCATCTATAATCTACGCAATACGTTAGAGAAATATTAAATATTTAAATCAAATAAAATGAATAAAAAGCTCCTTTTTGGCGAATGCTAATAGCATTAACTTAAAGGAGCTTTTTTATGAAACGAAACATACTTATTATTTTTATTACGTTAACCGTTTTAGCAATTACTCTTGCGGTGCTTCCTATTCACGGTGAGAGCGAAATATACAGCGACGTGCTCCGCTTGCACGTTATTGCAAGCTCGGATTCCGAAGAGGATCAAGCGCTTAAGCTTTTGGTGCGCGATGCGGTTTTAGAAGAGGCGCAAGCACTGCTTGGCGAGGTATACAGTAAAACGCAAGCCGAAAAAACGGTTTACGAAAATCTTGAACGTCTACGCTCGGTTGCCGAAAAAACCGTGCGTGATAACGGATATGACTATCCCGTTGCTATCGAGCTTGGCAAGGAAGAATATCCTACGAAAAATTACGAAAGCTGTTGCTTTCCCGCAGGTGAATACACGTCTCTCAGAATTCTCATTGGAGAAGCCTCCGGGCAAAACTGGTGGTGTGTGCTCTTCCCGCCTCTCTGCCTTTCTGCGGCAACCGATGCCGATGCCTTTGCCTCGGTTGGAATTACCGACGGGCAATATCAGATAATTACCGAAAACGAAAATCCAAAATACAAGATACGCTTTAAGATACTTGAAAGTTTCAGTGAGGCGATAAATTAAAATCAAAGGAGCTGACAATTGATCAGCTCCTTTGATTTTTATAAATATTCTTCACTTGAATTTCAAGCTTTCATTTAATTTTTGGGCGTTATATTTATTAATGAAATAAACTATTATCCATACGATTACAAAGCATGCCAAGAATATTGCCGTAAATATCATTATCGGCACAAAAGCATTTTTTAACCAACCGTTTATAAGATATACTCCAATATAATCAACGTAAAGCACCGCGGCTTGAATAAACATAGCAAGCGGTAAAGGCAACTTTTCTATCTGATAAACAGCGCTCACTCCACTTGCCAAAAAAACCATTACAGATGCGAGCAATATCTGCTTGGCAAGCTCTGTAAAGGTAAGAGTATCATTTACACCCGCCCACGACAACGCAAGATAAACTATTGCCATTATTATCGGACCAAAGCCAAAGGCAACAAGTCCTCTCTTACAAAATTCCTTTAAAAAGCATTTCATTTTTTCTTAAACCTCCTTTTAATTTCCGCAAAGCATCTTCTGGACACATACTCACTATGCCCCGATCTAAAAATAACCGAAACGCCGCCACCGAAATCGGTTTTAAAGCTTTCTATCGCTTTTTCATTTGCTATCGACGATTTATTTATTCTGATAAAATATTGCGGCAGCCTCTGCTCTATTTCACAAAGCCTTTCCTTGACGTAATAATGCCTGCATTTTTTATCTATTATCTCGCATTTTCCAGCAAGAACGCTTACGCATTCAATATCTGAAAACGAGAGCATTCTCATCTCGGCATTATTATAAACGGCTATCTCATTTTCACCGGAATAATTCATAACGGCATTCTCAATAGCATCGGTAAGCGCGCTTTGCTTGTTGGCTACAACGGTTACGCTCTCCTCAGCATTCTTGTCAATAAATAATTTGAATTTCATTTTGCACCTCCTTACGAGTAGATTATATCATAAACCAAAAATAAAAAAAAGACCTTTTAATCAATCGGTCTTTTTTTATAACTTATCGGTATTATTCCTTGGTTCGAGACTTGGATTTCATGGCTACTCGCGCCATTTTTTCATCAGTCTTAGCCTCTACCATAGCTTTTATGTTCTCAACCTTGGCAAGCCTCGCCTCTGCCTTTGCAACCTTTGCCTCAACCTTGGCAACACGAGCTTCGCCCCTTGCGCTTATCTTCTCTTTTTTGCGCTCGATGCGTTGCTCACGTCTGCCTAAAGGCTCCTTGGGAAGATTCTCTTCTATCGGAAATTTGGCGTCTATCATAGCCTGCGCAACGTTTTTAAGCTGTGAGCTAAGCGCAGATATTGCGCAAACCAAGCTAACGTAATCGATATCATCCGCAATATCAAGCGAATTATTCTCGGCAATTTCATTTATAACGTCGATAGCCTGTGCACGGTTAGCATCTTTAATTTCGAGATGCTTATTATATATCTCTGTAAGCGCATCGGCATCAAATCCCTCTACCGCATACATTCCCTGCAAAAGTCTTTTTATCTCGTTTATAGAAAGAGTGCTCTTCAAGGTATAAATAGAAAGCATCTGCAAAATCTGCTCCTTATCATACTTTTTGCCTCTAACGGGAGTAATAAGCCCCTCTTTGGAATAGTTATTTATCATCGTTTTGGTCAGCTGACGATCGTGATAACGCGGTGAGCCATCCAAAAGCTTTTCGTTTACAAGATTCAATATTTGGTCAACGTAAAGGTCGATAACGGGAATATCGGCGCTCTGAAGCTCGGATTCATTTAAGGCATCCGAGAGGACCTTATCGAGTTCTTCTCTGTTCATATAGTTTCCAATACCTCATTATGTATTATTAAGATTAATATACAACATATTTCCCGATATGTCAATAGTTTTAAATATTATTTTAAAAAATCTTGCAAAAGAGCTTTATTGTATGGTATAATTATATATACTCGTTTAAAAGGAGCTTTTCTTATATGGCAAGCACTCAGCTTTATGAAAAAATAGTAAAGGTAAAAAACGCAAAACAAAAAGCGATTTTAATAAGCGCAATACTCGCATACGTTTTATATCTTTCCGTATGGATATTCGTTGGAATACTCAACCCCGAAAAATCGATTCTTATATTCCTTTTCGGCGGTCTCTCTTGCGCGCTCATAGTGGGCATCACTTGGAAATATCTTTTCGTTGAATACGAATATTGCTTTTGTCAGGGTCAGCTTACCGTTTCTAAAATATACGGTAAAAAAAGTAGAAAGCATCTTGCCGATACAAATATGCAAAAGCTTCTCTTTATTGCCCCGGCAACCGACGAGACGATAAAGCAATCCGAACGATATGAGCCCGAAAAAAGATTAATAGCCGTTTCAAGCGAATACGCCGACAATATCTGGCTTTTGGTTACGGGCGAAGAGGATGAAACGAGGCTTCTGATATTCATTGAGGCTGACGAGCGTGCCCTTTCAATACTCAAAAGCTCAGCACCCCACATCTTTCCAAAAAAGATTGGATAATTTAATAATATCTACCCCCACGGCATAGGATTTATTATCTTTGCCGAGGGGGTATTTTTATGCCAAAACCATCACTCAAAGTAAAATTCAGCTTTTCGAGCATTATTATGATAATCGCACTGATATTAACCCATTCCTATCTCTCGCTTGCCGCAATTCTTGCGGCGTTTTTCCACGAGCTTGGGCATATTATTGCCGCAAAGATTTGCAAAATACCGCTACAAGAGCTAAGGCTTGGAATATTTGGCGCATCGCTTACCTCAAAGCCTCTGCTCTGCTCCTACAAAAGCGAGGTAATACTCGCTCTTGCAGGTCCTCTTGTAAATCTTTTTTCGGTTGCTCTGTTGCTTCCCGTTTATGGGATTTTCAAAAATGAATTTTACTCGTTATTTATTTCGGCATCGTTATTTTTGGGGATTTTAAATCTGCTGCCGATATACGAGTTTGACGGCGGAAGAATACTATATTGCGCTCTATCCCATCTGCACTCACAAAAGCTTGCGAGACAGTGGATATTTGCAAGCTCGTTTATACTCATTTTCAGTCTTTGGACGCTTTCGATATATCTTTTATTAAGACTTTCAAGCTCGCTCTCACTCTTTATTTTTTCGCTCTCGCTTTTTTCAAAAATATTCCTTTTACCAAGCAAGGAGCTTTATTGATTTTTAAATGAAAATAAAGAGAAAATATGGTAAAAACACGAGGTTTTAGCAAAAAAATCGGTAATTTTTTCGAATCACTGAAAATAAATCAAAATAATGTCGATTTTTTTGAATTTTTTTACGAAAATATATTGCAATTTTGTTAAATATCTGCTAAAATAATTCATACTGTATTTTTAAATTAGGGAAGTATATCATTTCCCTTTTTTGAGTCAGGTTCATTACTTTTTTTGAAGGAGTTTTTTTTGGAATGAACAAACTGGTTGAATTAAAAAACATCTCGAAATCCTTTGACGGCGAGATAGTACTTTCAAACGTAAATCTTTACATTTACGACAAAGAATTTATTACTTTGTTAGGACCATCGGGTTGCGGAAAAACGACAACTTTGCGAATCATCGGCGGATTTGAAAGCGCCGATAGCGGCGACCTCTTCTTTGACGGAGTTCGTATTAACGACGTTCCCCCCTATAAGAGAAGCGTAAACACCGTTTTCCAGAAATACGCGCTTTTCCCTCACCTTAACGTATACGATAACATTGCATTCGGACTTCGTATTGCAAAGGTAAAGGAGCCCGAAATAAAGGAGCGTGTTGCAGAGATGCTTGCGCTTGTTAACCTGCGCGGATTTGAAAAACGTAACGTTTCTCTCTTGTCGGGCGGTCAGCAGCAGCGTGTTGCTATTGCAAGAGCTCTTATAAACAAGCCTAAGGTTCTTCTTTTGGACGAGCCTCTCGGCGCACTCGACTTGAAGCTCCGCAAGGATATGCAGATCGAGCTTAAAAACATTCAGAAGAAAACAGGCATCACCTTTATATACGTAACGCACGATCAGGAGGAGGCTCTCTCGATGTCAGACACGATAGTTGTCATGGCAGGCGGTAAGATACAGCAGATAGGCTCCCCCACCGATATATACAACGAGCCGAAAAACGCTTTCGTTGCAGACTTTATCGGCGAGTCGAATATTCTTGACGGCGTTATGCTTGACGATTTCTCGGTACGCTTTGCGGGCCACGTATTCAAGTGCCTTGATAAGGGATTTGAGAAGAACGAGCCTATCGACGTTGTTGTTCGTCCCGAGGACGTTGACGTTGTTCCTGTGGACAAGGGTATGCTTGTGGGAACCGTTACAAACGTTACCTTCAAGGGTGATTACTACGAGATAATCGTTGACGTTGGCGGCTTTAAGTGGATGCTTGAAACGTCCGACTTCGTTGGTGTTGGCGAGGTTATCGGTCTTTACATCGAGCCCGATGCTATTCACATTATGAAGAAATCGGAATACTCAAATATGTTTGGCGACTACTCCACGTTCTCCGATGAAATGGAGCATCTTTCAGATATAGTTGAGGAGGATTCATAAATGACCGCAAGCCCTAAGACAAACAAGGTGCGTCGCTCATCGCTCCAGCGCTATGCGGCCGCTCCTCATATGGTTTGGACGGTGCTTTTCATCATCGCCCCCATAATCTTCGTAGCCTACTATGCGTTTACGGCAACGGTTGACGGCGCGGTTGTTTTCTCCTTTGAAAACATCAAGACGTTTTTTACTGCAACGTATCTTAAGATATTCTTGCGTTCAATTCTTCTTGCGCTTATCTCAACGATAATCTGCTTGATTCTCGGCTACCCGATAGCCTACTTTATTTCAAGAACGAAGCCTAAAACGCAGAGATTGCTTATTCTTTTGATAATGCTTCCTATGTGGATGAACTTCCTTATAAGAACCTACGCTATTATGGTGCTTATACAGGATACGGGAATCATTAACACAGCTCTTGGACATATCGGAATACCGCCCATGCACATTCTCGGCACAGAGGGTGCGGTTATACTCGGTATGGTATACGATTACCTGCCCTATATGATATTGCCTATCTACTCGGTTATGGCAAAGCTTGATTACAGCTACGTTGAAGCCGCTGGCGACCTTGGCTGTAACGGATTTAAGGTTATGACCAAGATAATATTCCCGCTCTCTCGCTCAGGCGTTATCTCGGGAATAACCATGGTATTCGTTCCCTCGATAAGCACATTCTATATTTCGCAAAAGCTTGGCGGACCAAGCACGCTTCTTATAGGCGACGTTATCGAGCAGAGCTACAACGCATCTAACTACCATCTCACAGCGGCTCTTTCCTTTGTATTGATGGTAATTCTTCTTATCGGTCTTGCGATAATGAACAAATATACCGACGATGACAGCGGAGGTATGATGATATGAAAAAGCTTTCAAAGATCTACATTGCGCTTATACTCGTATTTTTGTTCGCTCCTATCGCAGTTCTTATATTCTTCTCATTCAACTCGGGCTCGAGCACCTCGGTTTTCGAGGGATTCTCGCTCCGTTGGTACAAGGAGCTCTTCAAGAACGCCGAAATACTTAATGCGCTTAAAAATTCACTTATTTTAGCAGTGCTCTCCGCGGCTATCTCAACCGTTATCGGTACGGCGGCAGCGTACGGCATACATCATATGAAGAGAAGATGGCTCCGCCGCTCGGTTATGACAGCCACCAACATTCCTATGATGAACCCCGATATTATAACGGGTATTTCCCTTATGTTCCTCTTCGTTTTCGTTGGAGGAATGATAGGACTTCAAACAAAGCTCAGCTTTTGGACGATGCTCATAGCGCACGTAACCTTCTGCTTGCCTTACGTAATACTCAACGTATTACCCAAGTTCAGACAAATGAACAAGGCTTTGCCCGAGGCGGCGCTTGACCTTGGATGCACACCGCTCCAGTCCTTCTTTAAGGTTCAGCTTCCCGCAATACTCCCCGGTGTATTTACGGGTATGATAATGGCATTTACAATGTCGCTTGACGACTTTGTAATAAGCTATTTCACAAGCGGAGTTGATTTCCAAACGCTCCCCATACTTATCTACAGTATGACAAAGAAGAGCGTTAAGCCCACGATATACGCACTTTCGACGATAGTATTTATCATTATTCTTGTGCTTCTCCTTATCACCAACCGTGAAAAAACGGCTGAGGAAAGACTTGCGGCACAAAAGAAAAAGGCTGAACGCCGTATGAAATCCGCTATTGCAAAGGCACAAAAAACAGGCAAGCCCTTAAAGGTAAAGCCCGATAGCGACAAGAAGCTTACCGCTTCCTACGGAAGATCGACAAACTTCACAAAGATAATTGCGGTTATATGCGTGCTTGCAATGATTCTCTCGGTTTGCGTTGCTTTCAGCGTTTTCTCCGAGAAGACCATCAAGCTCAACGTATACAACTGGGGTGAGTACATTTCCGACGGCTCTGACGACAGCTATGATACGAACGCAGAGTTCGAAAAATACTGCCGCGAGGAGCTTGGACTTAACGTTGAGGTGAACTACATCACCTTCTCTTCTAACGAAGACCTTTACGCAAAGCTTTCCTCTAATGCGGTAAGCTACGACGTAATTATCCCCTCTGATTATATGATAGCTCGTCTTGCAAACGAAGGATATTTGCAGGAGCTTAATTTTGAGAACATTCCCAACTACGAAACCTCGATAACCGATGATTTCCGTGGACTCTACTACGACCCCGAGAACAAATATTCGGTTCCCTACACCTACGGTATGATTGGCGTTATATATGACGCTAACAAGGTAGATGAAGAGGATATCGGCTCTTGGGACCTTATGTGGAACGAGAAGTACAAGGGACAGATAGTTCAGTACAACAACTCCCGCGATGCATTTGGAACTGCGCTTTACAAGCTTGGCGAGGACGTAAACACAACCGACAAGGCTGTATGGGATAAGGCTCTTGCAGAGCTTCAAACTCAAAAGCCTCTTCTCAAGAAGCTCGTTATGGACGAGATATACAATATGATGGAATCGGGTGAGGCTGCTATCGGCTCCTACTACGCAGGCGACTATTTCACGATGCTTGATAACCAGAGAGATACGGTAGACCTTCAGTTCTACTATCCCGAGCAAACAAACCTCTTCGTTGACGCTATGTGTATTCCCACCTGTGCGCAGAACAAGGAGCTCGCCGAGATCTACATAAACTTTATGCTCAGCGACGATGCGGCTATTGCAAATGCGGAATATATCTACTACGCTTCGCCTCACGCAAACGTTTACAACAGTGAGGTATACAAAGAGGATATGGGCGAGGACGTTATTGAAATTCTCTACCCCGAGGGCTTTGATTTCCATGCAAATTACAACCAATACTGCTACAAGGATCTTCCCGCAGATATGAAGGAGTATATCAATACTCTTTGGAGTAAATTTGCAACCGAATAAGCCACAAAAAATTCAAATTTAATAAAAGAGAGAACAATTCGAAAATCCGATGCGTTCTCTCTTTTTTAGTGTTCGACTATATTATATGAAAAGCAATAAATATCCCCCGTGAAGCGATATAAAAAAGCGTGCTCTCGTTTATCGAGAGCACGCTTTTTTGTTTATTTTCTCTTTTGATTAAAAAACTCGGTAAGAATACTTTTACATTCCTCTTCAAGAACTCCGCCCGTAATGCCGAAAGCGTGATTGAATGGATATGCGTTAAAATTCACAACGCTTCCACAGCATCCCGCTTGCATATCGTATGCTCCGAACACCACTCGGTCTACCCTTGAATTAACTATAGCGCCCGCACACATAGGACAAGGCTCAAGCGTTACGTAAAGAGTGCATCCCTTAAGTCGCCATCCGCCCAACGCCTTACACGCATTTTCGATTGCAATTATCTCCGCATGTGCAACGGCGTTTTTTTCGTTCTCACGAAGATTATATCCGCTTGCAACTATTTCCCCATTTGCATCAACTATCAATGCTCCAACGGGAATTTCGCCCATTGCAGAAGCCTCATTCGCAAGCTCCAACGCCTTGCGCATATATTCTACGTCTTTATCTTTTACTATCATATTTTAAAATGGAAGAATGTTAAATCCGCCGAAGTAGGATATTACTGACGTTACAATAGATATCATACAAATAACAACAAAGATAATCATACTGCGAGAAAAGAACTTTCTAAGCTTTTTACCCTTAGGAAGATCAAGCTCAAGCTCCTCGTGATCCATTCCACGCTCGCAAATAACGCCAAACGCTCCTGTTTCCTCAATGCTCTGCTCCTTTGACTTCTTTTTAAGAAGCACTACAACAATAACCATACCCGCAAGAACTATCAAAAGATCGAACAAATCCACAAACCAATCAATCTTTATAAAGTACGGCAAGTATTCCTCGATAACCGTTACAAAGTTATTCATAAAATGAAGCAAGACACAAGCCCAGATCGACTTAGACTTAATATAAACGTATCCGATTACAATTCCCATAAGCATCGTATAAAGGAATTGGAATGGGTTTTGATGCATTAATCCAAATAGAAAAGCACTTGCTATAACCGCGGTTGTTTTGCCAAAGGGCAAAAGCTCGGTAAGCACTCCGCCTCTGAAGAGATACTCCTCACATATGGCGGGAACTATTGCGGTAGACAATATCGCCAAGGCAAAAAATATGATCTTCTCAACTAACGGTCTGCTCGCCATTTCATCTGTAGCCGATGCTCCGACTCCCAAGCTTGGAGAAAGCGAAACTATCATTGTCGAATTAACAAACGAAAACGTAAAGTTTATAGCTATTATCGCAACAATTGCGGGCAACACCCATTTTTTAATATTGAACGAGGTATATATCGGTCTATGACTCGGCAATTTTTTACACATCTTTCGCAAAATAAACGCCGCAACGGCAAAAGAGAAAAAATATGCTATTGCTACAAGAAATTCAGCCAGTATCTCTGATACAAGCTTATATTTACCTACGTTAAATTCCTCAGCAAAACTCAAAACCGCAGTTGTGCTGAGAGTAAAAAATGAATAGAATAAAATTAGTGCAAGTCCTATTTTAGAGCAGACCTTTGCATAACATTTTACGTTATCCATGTTAACCTCCTTTTAAACTTTTTCACTTCCTATAATATACGTAATGCGCAACAAGAGTTCTTTCGCTTTGAGTCTCCTTATCAAAGCCCGTAAGCACAACTCCGTCCTTTGAGAGAAGCTCCCATATTTGAAGCTCGTCTATCTCTGCGCGAAAAACGACCTTTGCGGAAGCGAATACTATAAGATCGCCCTCACGGATATTAAATCCGCCCTCGCGTCCTATAACCACGTCAACGTCGTTCTTCTTTTCGGTTACGTATTTGATATGCTTTCCGCATATCATTTCTGCCATATCCCAACGGCTTCGCTTGCTGTTGGGGTCTTTGCTTTTAGTTAATTTTTTAAATAGATCGCCGAGTCCCATATCAGCACCTCTTTAAGATAATCGCAGAGCAAGCAGGAATCTTGCCGTTATAAGGCTTGCCATCGATAACCGAGCGCCACTTTCCGCTCATAGGATACTCGATTTCAAAGCTCTGTGCGTTTGCGAGAACGCAAACCGTATCTTTTTTGCTCTCTCTTGAATAAGCGATAAATCCGTCATCGATTTCGATAACCTTGAACTCACCCTCGGAGAATATCTCCTTGTACTCCTCACGCATTTTTCCAAGCGCACGATAGAAGTCAACAAGCTCGTTATCCTCTCTACCCCACGGATACGGCATACGGCAGAATGGATCTCGATAGCCCTCAAGTCCCGCCTCGTCGCCATAATATACCGACGGAACACCGTAAACGGTGAACTGAATTGCCGTTGCAAGCTTCATTTTATTTATAGCCTTTTCTCTATCCTCTGCCGAAAGGCGTCGGCTTGCAAGCACAGAGCCTGCCTCATCACAGGTCTCGTCATCGCATTTACCAAATACCGTAAGAGCTCGCTCGGTATCGTGCGTGCCCAAGATATTCATAAGCGAATCGCAAACAGTTTTGGGATAGGTTGAGTATATCGACTGCAAAATATCGCTCAAAAATTCGGAATCGCCATCAAGAACAAAGCGCATAATTCCCTTTCTCAAGGGATAATTCATTACGCTATCAAGCTGTGAGCCACGCAAATATTTTCTGCGCTT
>JAZLCC010000168.1:0-7329 GCA_045614065.1 Eubacteriales bacterium
ATCTACGGTTTTTTCAACTCTTACAAGCTTACCGTCTATAATCTTATCCTCGTAAACGGTTGAGTATACGGGAGACTGAACTATTTCCTTAGCGCTTTCAAGCGCTATCTTCATTGCCACATATAGGTCAATTCTCTTCTCTTCACGAAGAGCATCACCCTCGGGAGCGAGGAATACCTCTATATCGTATATAACCTTGCTTGCCTCTGCGTAGGTATAGCTGAGACGTCCTATTTTGGAACTGTCGAGAAGTGCATTAGCTTGAGCCATAAGGCTATCACGAGTATCAATCTTATTCTCATCGGTTACCGCATTAAGCTCGAAGATATACGCTGAAAGCGTTTGCTTTTGCGTTTGAGTCATCGCTCTCGTTGCAAGTCCGATATCGGATGCAGTGAAATACAATATAGATTCATTCTTAAGAACCGAATAAAGCGACGTGTTAAAGGAAACGTATCCGCTTACGAGTCTTAAGAAATCGGTTCTGCCCTCTGCAACGCTGCCTGCTACGTCATTCTTATTTTCGATATAAGAAGCAAGCTCTATAGTAACAAGATCGATAGGTTCTGCGTAACGGTCAAGCTCGATTATCGTAAGATCCGCAACAACTCTCTTGAAATTGTAGGTATACCACTTACCGTAGGTATCGCTATCAGTTGTGAGTCCGCGGTAATAAAGAACTCCGTTATAATCATAAGGCTCGTAGAATATCTTTCTCGAAAGCGCCTTATAGGAAATTTCAAGGTCGCTTATCGCCTTATCGATATCAACGGTATTCTTTTCCGCCAATTTGTTATCAAACGTCCACTGAAGGAGCTCTGCACGATAGAGCGCATCTGCAAGAGCCTCCCAAGTTTCATTGGTGTAAACGGGAGTAAAGAAGTCATTACCCTCGTCGTGCATATTCATATTAGAATCAACGGCTTTAATATCATAAAGCTTAGCATCCTGCTGAAGAACGCTATAGGTATCCAAAGCCTTATAGGCGCCGTTCTCGTTTACAACGTATCTTGCAACCTCATCGGAGGTACCCATCAATTCACGGTATTTTGCAATCGTGCTTGAAAGTGTATCCTCGGTAGTTAACGCAAGATCCTTTGCGGCATTGTTAAGATTTTTCATTGCTCTCGAGATTGAAAGCTCGTTAGACATACTGTCCGTATATACGCTTGAAGCATACTCGTAAGCTTTAGCGAAAGCGTTCCAGCTTACCGTGGTGTACATACCCTGACCTGCTTCGTATATTGCGGTATTTTCGTCGATAAGGGTCTTAAGCTCTTCCTTGTTGGGAAGCATATCCTTAAGATCGCCGTTATCTGCGGGAACGAGATCAGCGCTGCTTGCGAACTGAAGATTGAGAGTACCACTTATAGAATACTCACTCTCTGCGGAAACCATAGTATTGTCAACGATATCACCGTCAAGCCATACTACCGTGCTTATTGCCTTTGCAACGTTCTGATCGAGAGAGGTAATAACGTTTGTATTGGTCTTGCGCTCACCCATGATCAATGCGCCTGCAGTAAGAGGGTTCGTGCTTATAGAATAATCGTAAAGATATATCGGAGCCTTAAGAACGTTATCAACAACGGTATAGTTACTCATATTAAGCTTCGCTATACCAAGAATGTTGTTTTGATCGTCAACGAAGGCAATTCTCACTGCATCAACAAGCTTTATCGATTGCTCAAGCGAGAAATGATCGTTAAGCGGAAATTCCATATAGCTTCCGCCGCCCATTGTGCTGGGAGAATTAGAATCCTCATAAACACGCTGTGTGGGATCGCTCTGAAGGATAAGATCCGACATCGGAGCGTTGCAACGGAACGCAAGGTCGATAATATAACCGTAAGTAGAGGTAAGCTCTGCCACCACGTTAGTGTTAGAGCCATCGGGAGGATTAAGCGTGCTGACCGCCGCCGTAAGAGCGGTAAGGTATGCATAGCTGAGGCTTGAATCTCTCATAACGGTAACCTTTGTTTCACCGATAAGATTTACAAAGGTAGTATAATCATCGGTAAAGTTAGCAATATCCGCAAACACACCCGAGCCACCTGCCAAGGTCATCTCAACGTTGCTTCCTACAAGGCCCGTAATATCGTCGGAGCTCATATTCTTTATCCTCTTACCGTTGATAAATACGTCGCCCTCGATATCGATAAGCGCTCTGAATATAGGGCTGATCTCTGCCCAAGTATACTTTCCGCCGCTAAGCGAATCTGCCGCTATCTTTGCGGAATTAATGCTATTATCAAGGCTATCGTATGCATCGAGCCACTCGGTGAACATCTCCGGAGCGGTTATGCTATACTTTGCCATAATCTCTTCAATAGTATTAGAGGTATCGGAAAGCTCGTTTTCTATAATATTGAACTGATCCTCATCGGCAATCTTAGAAGCCGCATAAGCTATAACGCCCTGACGTAATGCAATATCTATGTACTCCGAGGAGTCCTTGAGATCGCTTATCATAGACTTAAGACCGTCAAGGTCGGTTTCATCAAAGGTTGCCGCCGCGCCGTTGGTCTGATAATCAAGCATTATGTTGAGCAACACCTGATCATTATTCTTCATAGCATTGATAGCGCTGTTTTTAGCATTATTGGTTTGAACAACAATTTGCGACTTTGCAAGAGTTAATGCGCTTGCCTGTGCGCTAACCGTGCTTGAGGTTCCTATTGCACGAACACCGTAATCAGTCCCCTCCTCCGAGGTCTTGAATACGCCATCCTTATAAACAGCGGTAAACACGTTGTTGCTTCCAAGGTCAACTATACGTCCATCGTAGCTGTAAACAGGTACGCGAAGCGAACGGTTGTCGAGCTTATATCCGCCTGCGATCTTGCTTGCGTTGATACGCGCGGGGAGAAGCTTTATATTGGAAAGTCCAAAGCTCTCATCGCTAAGGTCAACAAGGTTACCCCAAGAGTAATTTCCCTCCACCGAATTTTTAAGAGAGCCTCCAACCAAGGTAGGAACCGCAGAAGGGTTCAACTTTGTTTGTGAGTTGAGAAGCGCAATTTCCAAGCTACCGTTTGCACCTATCGAAGTATCGATACCCGTAATTTCAGGAGCTCTCGAAAGTGTCAACCACGCAAAGCTGACGGTTGCCATAACAATAGCCGAAATCAAAAGCATCGCAACGGTGATTATTAATTTTCTTTTTGTCGACATCGGCGTCTTTTCGGTAGTCTTTTTCTTTTTAATTTTCATTATTTCCTCCAATGAAAAGTGCTCCGCTTTTGCGGATGATATTTGTAGGACTAAGGGTCTAAATTTTTTAAAACGCATTTGATATAATTTCATATTTTGGCAAAATTATACAATTACAGTTATTATATCACTATTTCAAGGAAAAATCAAGTTTTTTCGAAAAATAAATGAAGAAAATATTAATTTTTTTAATATTTTTTCGTAAAAAAGCACAAAAAAACGGAACAAACCTACGTTCGTTCCGTTTTTTATTATTTTTAACTATTTTTAATCAGTTAATTTCTACAATCCATCCCTCGGGAGCCTCAAGTCTACCCATCTGAATACCCGTAAGAGTATCATAAAGCTTTTGAGTTGTGGGACCCATTGCAGTCATGCCTGCAGGGAGACAAATCTCCTTGCCGTGGTCGACAATCTTTCCTACGGGAGATATAACCGCCGCAGTACCGCAAAGACCGCACTCAACAAAGCTATCAAGCTCATCCTTGCTTATAACCCTCTCCTCTGCATTAAGTCCGAGGTAATCACGCGCAACTACCATAAGAGAGCGGCGGGTGATGGAAGGAAGAATAGTGCCCGACTTAGGAGTTACTACACTGCCGTCCTTTGTAACGAAGATTATATTTGCTCCGCCTGTTTCCTCAATAGTGGTATGAGTTGCGGCATCAAGATATATATTCTCATCGTATCCTGCATCGTGAGCATCTACTATATTGTAAAGGCTCATTGCATAGTTAAGACCTGCCTTGATGTGGCCTGTTCCGTGAGGAGCGGCTCTGTCAAGGTCGGAGAGTCTAAGGGTCAAGGGCTTAACGCCACCCTTAAAGTAAGGTCCAACAGGAGTAACGAGAATGCGGAACATATACTCAGTTGCGGGCTTAACGCCGATAACCGCATTTGTTCCCATCAAGTAGGGTCTGATGTAAAGAGTAGCGCCCGAGCCGAAAGGAGGAACGTAAGCCGCGTTTGCGGAAACTACCTTCTTAACAGCCTCGATAAACTTATCCTTAGGATAAGGAGGCATTCTAAGTCTTATTGCGGAATCCTCAAGACGCTGTGCGTTGAGGTCGGGACGGAAGGTAACGATTCTGCCATCCTCGGTGGTGTATGCCTTAAGACCCTCAAAGCAGGTCTGCGCATACTGGAATACGCAAGCGCACTCGTTAAGAGTAATGCTGTGATCAGAGGTAAGAGTTCCCTCATCCCACTTGCCATCCTTATAATATGAAACAAAGCTATAATCGGTCTCCATATAGCCGAAGCCAAGAGAAGCCCAATCAATATTTTTCTTTTCCATGTCTTTTCTCCTTAGTTTTTGTAATCTCTACCCAAAGCAAGAGCCTTATTGTTAAGCTCCTTAAGAGCCGCCTTCTTTGCGGGAACAAGCTTCTCCACAACATCCTCCACTCCATCAAAGGAGAGCTCGGGATGATTTTCAAGAAGGTGTCCGATGATTATCATGTTAGCAAGATTGCCAAGTCCCTCGTCCTTTGCCATCTGAGTTGCGGGAATGTAGAACACCTCAACATCCTCTCTCTCAACCTTTGCGCTAATAAGAGA
Organism: Eubacteriales bacterium; assembly: GCA_045614065.1. GTDB lineage: Bacteria > Bacillota > Clostridia > Oscillospirales > CAG-272 > HGM12713. The sequence goes on from JAZLCC010000168.1 coordinate 4,774, forward strand.
AGAGTCAACGTATATCTGTCCACCAGAAGCAACCGAATCAACGTACTTATTAAGCGAAGGAAGATTCATTGCAATGAGAACGTTGGGAACCGTTATAATAGGAGATCCAACCGGAGTATCGGATAAAATTATGTTGCAGTTAGCGGTACCACCACGCATCTCAGGTCCGTAAGAAGGAAGCCAAGATACCTGAAGGTCCTCAACAAGTCCCTTATATGCAAGGAACTTACCGGAGAAAAGTATGCCCTGTCCGCCAAAGCCTGCTATGAGAATCTCTGTTGTTTTCATTCTGCATCTCCTCCGTTCGCACTTCTATCCTTAAATACTCCTATAGGATAATAAGGAAGCATATCGCTTTCAACCCACTCAAGCGCCTGCTTGGGAGTCATACCCCAGTTTGTAGGACAAGCGGAAACTACCTCAACGAGCGAGAAGCCCTTGCCGTCTATCTGGTTCTGGAACGCCTTTTTGATTGCCTTCTTTGCGTTTCTAACGTTCTTAACGTTGTTAACGGCAACACGGGTTATGTACTCGGGTCCCTCGAGAGTTGCAAGCATCTCGCTTACCTTTATAGGCCAACCGCAATGCTTAACGTCACGTCCGTAAGGAGAGGTCTGAGTAACCTGACCGGGAAGGCTTGTAGGAGCCATCTGACCACCTGTCATACCGTAGATCGCATTGTTTACGAAGATAACGGTAATATTCTCGTTTCTTGCGGCAGAGTGAACTGTTTCTGCCATACCGATAGATGCGAGGTCTCCATCACCCTGATAGGTGAAAACTACGTTGTCGGGACGGCAACGCTTGATACCCGTAGCAACTGCGGGTGCTCTACCGTGAGCCGCCTCTATCATATCACAATTAAAGTAATCGTAAGCCATAACTGCGCATCCAACGGGAGCTACGCCAATGGTCTTACCCTCTATTCCAAGCTCATCCATAACCTCGGCAACCAAGCGGTGAATAATACCGTGAGGACAACCGGGACAATAGTGGAACGGAAGATCCGAAAGAGCCTTAGGTTTTTCAAATACTATAGCCATAATTAAAACTCTCCTTTCGCTGCCTTAGTAATAGCGGCAAGTACCTCATCGGGAGTAGGAATCATACCGCCTGTACGGTTGCAAAGCGTTACGGGCTTCTTGCTCTCGGTAGCAAGTCTTACGTCTTCGATCATTTGACCCATGCTAAGCTCTACCGAAATAAAGCACTTAACCTTATCCGCAGCCGCTCTCAAGGGCGCTGTGGGGAAAGGCCAAAGAGTAATAGGACGAATAAGACCTACCTTGATACCCTGCTCTCTTGCCTGTGCTACTGCATTCTTTGCTACACGGGATGCAATACCGAATGCAACGATGCATATCTCTGCATCATCCATCATATACTCTTCCCACATAGCCTCGTTTTCTTCAACCGCCTTATACTTTTCAAAGCGCTCGAAGTTCTTCTTCTCAAGCTCATCGGGCTTAAGATAAAGAGAATTTACTACGTTGTGAGGACGCTTGCACTCGGTTCCTGTGAGTGCCCAAGGCTTTTCATATACCGTAGGCTCAATATCCTCAAAGGTGATAGGCTCCATCATCTGACCTATCGTTCCGTCTGCAAGTATCATAGAAGTCATAAGATACTTATCTGCAAGATCAAATCCCTTAATAGTAAGGCTTGCCATCTCCTGAACCGAAGCGGGAGCGAGAACTATCATACGATAGTCGCCGTGTCCGCCGCCCTTAGTAGCCTGAAAATAGTCGGACTGAGAAGGCTGAATACCTCCAAGACCGGGGCCTCCGCGCTGTACGTTAACTACGAGTGCGGGAACGTCGGAGCCTGCTATGTAGCTAAGACCCTCTGCCTTAAGCGAAATTCCGGGGCTCGACGACGAGGTCATAACGCGCATACCTGCGGCAGCTGCGCCGTAAACCATATTAATAGATGCTACCTCACTCTCTGCCTGAAGAAATACGCCGCCGATTTTAGGCATCTTCTTTGCCATATAAGCAGCAATCTCAGTCTGAGGAGTGATAGGATAACCGAAATAGTGGCGGCAACCTGCTTTAATAGCAGCCTCGGCGATAGCCTCGTTGCCCTTCATCAAAATTCTTTCTGCCATAATTCTTTCCTCACTTTTCAACCGTTATAATACAATCGGGACACATCGTAGCGCAGAACGCACAGCCTATGCATTTTTCAGGCTCCATCATATACGCGGGAGAATATCCCTTATGGTTAAGCTTATCCTCAGCGATTGCAAGGCACTTCTTCGGACAAGCGTCGACACACAGGCCACAGCCCTTACACATGTCGGTGTTAAAAGTTACTTTAGACATTTATGTACCTCCTGATTTAAGTACCGCTCTTGATGGCGGGATTTAAAATAATTTCTTTTGTAACGAAAGAGAAAGCATAGGAATACCCGAAAGCTTCTCGGCTACGCTCTTTTCGACGGTGTGAAGCCAGATCGGCAAGCCCGTCTTCTCGCTCAATTCCTCGGCAAACGCCATAGATTCGAGAACGGTATCCGCCGTAGTCTCCGAGCCTATATTCGAGTTATTTACTATG
>JAZLCC010000169.1:0-4484 GCA_045614065.1 Eubacteriales bacterium
CATTCTTTATTAACAATTTTGATGATAACGACGCTCGTTTTGCGAGAGTTCTTGACGATCTCCATCTTACCTTTGGTAAGGACATCTGTCCTCTTACCATTCCTATGGTAAAGGATGGCGAGGTTAAGGGCTGTATCGACCTTATCGACCAGAGCGCACACGTGTTTGATAACAACGGACGTCAGAGGGTAGAGCTTATTCCCGAAGAGTCTATGGAGGCGGGTGGAAAGTTCCGTGATATGCTTATGGAAGCGGTGGCAAGCACCGACGAGGCTCTTATGGAGAAGTATTTCGGCGGCGAGGAGATAACCTATATGGAAGCTATCAACGCCGTTCACGAGGGTATCATTAACGGTGAAATAGTTCCCGTATTCTGCGGAGCCGCAACAAAGCTTTGGGGCGTATGGACTTTGCTTGATAAGATAACCGAGTCCTTCCCCCGCCATACCGCAAAGAAGCAGGAAATTCTTGCTGACGGCGAGGCAATGGATATTGCTCCGGAGGGCGAGCCCGCAATATTCGTATTCAAGACGGTTGCAGACCCGTTCGTTGGAAAGATGTCCTTCTTTAAGGTAATGAACGGAAGCATCAAGCGTGATCTTCTTATGATGAACAATACCACGGGCGATAGCGAAAAGCTTGCTCATATCTATACGGTAAACGGTAAGAAGCAGACAGAGGTTGAGGAGCTTGCTTGCGGTGATATCGGAATGATAGCAAAGCTTGCAAATACCAATACTAACGATACGCTCACGTGGAATAAGCAGTTTGCGTATTCTCCCATCGAGTATCCCAATCCTTATTACACCAAGGCAATGATGCCCGCAACGGCTAAGGACGAGGGCAAGATCTCGCAGGCTATTGCAAAGATGCTTGAAGAGGATCTTACCGTTAAATACGAGAACAATCCTGAAACAAAGCAGATGCTCGTATCGGCTCTCGGCGATATGCACCTTTCGGTTCTCTCTGCAAAGCTTAAGAATAAGTTTGGCGCAAGCGTAAACTTTGATACTCCTAAGGTAGCTTACCGTGAGAAGATCACTAAGCGTGTTGACGTTGAAGGCAAGCATAAGAAGCAGAACGGCGGTTCGGGTCAGTACGGCCACGTTAAGATAAGATTTGCTCCCGCAGAGAGCGAGGGACTCACCTTTACCGTATCGGTAGTAGGCGGAACCGTTCCGAAGAACTTCTATCCCGCAGTTGAAAAGGGCTTGCAGGATGCTATGGTAAAGGGTGTTGCAGGCTTCCCGATGGTAGGTCTTGCGGCTGATCTTTACGACGGCTCTTACCACGACGTTGACTCCGACGAGCTTTCCTTTAAGACGGCGGCTAATATCGCATACAAGAAGTGCCTTGAGACGGCGGCTCCCGTTCTTCTCGAGCCTGTTGGCGATATCGATATAACCGTTCCCGACTCCTTGGTTGGCGACGTTATGGGCGATCTTAACAAGCGCCGCTCGGCAGTTATGGGTATGGATCCCGCAAATAAGAAGGGATATACCGTGGTTCACGCTATCTCTCCCAAGGCAGAGCTTGTTGAGTATCCTATCGTTCTCCGTGCTATGACGCAGGGCAGAGGAAGCTTTGAGTATAAGGTTACGGGTTATGATACCGTTCCTACCAACATCGCTCAAAAGATAGTTGACGCTTATAAGAAGGAAAATTCCTAATAAATTAAAACAAATCCAAAAAAGCAGGGAATTCCTCTCTGCTTTTTTGGATTTTCGCTTGACTTTGCGTTTTATTAGTGCTATAATTCAATGGTTGAATATTTTAAAAGATTTTTAAACGTTGGAGATAAAAATGCAAATTTTATTAAGCTTATCAATAGCGCTGTTAGCAGGACTCTTGCTCTCAAGACTTGCAAAGGTATTAAAGCTTCCTGCGGTAACGGCGTATCTTGTTGCGGGAATTTTAGTTGGCCCGTTTTTGCTTGGAAGACTTTCGATATTCGGGGTGCATCTCGGATTTGTCGAGGAGGACCTTTCTGCGTTCAAGATAATTTCCGAGGTGGCTCTTGGATTTATCGCATTCTCGATAGGAAACGAGTTTAGACTTTTGGATCTTAAAAAGAACGGCGTAAAGGCAACCGTTATAGGAATTTTCCAAGCGGTGGTTGCAACGCTCTTGGTTGACGCCGTTTTAATAGTGGTGGCTTTAACAACAAATATCATAAGCATAGAGGCGGCAATCGTGCTCGGCGCTATTGCATCGGCAACGGCTCCCGCGGCAACGCTTATGGTAGTAAAGCAGTATAAGGCAAGAGGACCTCTTACCGATATACTTCTCCCCATCGTTGCAATAGACGATGCTGTGGGTCTTGTGCTTTTTGCGATATCCTTTGGCGTTGCAAAGGCGATAGGCTCGGGAAGCATGAGCCTTGTTTCGGTTCTCGCAGAGCCGATAATCGAGGTTGTGGTATCGCTCTTGCTCGGCGCAATAATGGGATTCTTGTTCCACCTTTGCGAGAGATTCTTCCATTCGAGATCAAAGCGTCTTGCCGTTTCGGTAACCTTTGTTCTTCTTACGGTTGCACTCTCTATGATAAAGTTTGAGATCGGCGGTGCTGTGCACGTTGGATTCTCCTCCTTGCTTGTATGTATGATGCTCGGAACGGTATTTTGCAACGTTTGCGATTTCTCGCTCGAGCTTATGGATAGAGTTGACCGCTGGACGGCGCCTCTCTTCGTGCTTTTCTTCGTTATAAGCGGAGCGGAGCTTGATCTTTCGGTATTTACCAATATCGGAATAGTTCTCGTTGGCGTGGCGTATATAGCTTCTCGTTCCTTGGGTAAATATTTCGGCGCATTTGCAAGCGCAAAGGCTATGAAATGCGATAAGCAGATAACAAGATATCTTGGCGTTACTCTCTTGCCTCAGGCAGGCGTTGCGCTTGGTATGGCAATAAAGGCGTCCGACCCAAATACGGGTCTTGGCGAAACGGGAGCCGTTATTGCTCAAATAACGCTCTTCGCGGTGCTTATTTACGAGCTTGTAGGTCCGCTTTTGACAAAGATAGCTCTTACCAAGGCGGGAGAGATCGTGGCACACGAGAAGGTGAGCGCAAGAGACGAGGCTTGGAAGATACTCTCAAAGTTCCATTTGGATCACCCTCACGACCATCATTCAAGACATTTCTACCGTGAGGCGGACAAGAAAAAGAACGAAGCTGATAAAAAAGATAAATAATTACAATAATTTTCAGAGGTGAATTTTTATGAAGGTAACAGTTTGGAATGAAAACCAGCACGAAAAAAAGGACCCCAGAGTTCTTGAGTACTACCCCGGTGGCTTGCACGGCTATATTGCAAATTTCTTGAAGTGCGACGACGTTGAGGTGCGCACCGCAACTCTCGACGACGAGGAGTGCGGACTTACCGAGGAAGTTCTTGCCGACACCGACGTTCTCGTTTGGTGGGGACACAGAGCGCACGATCAGGTGCCCGACGAGATAGTTGACAGAGTTCAAAAATACGTTCTTTCGGGAATGGGACTCGTTGTTCTTCACTCAGGACATCATTCAAAGATATTCCGCAGACTTATGGGTACTACCTGCAATCTTAAGTGGAGAGATAACGCCCGTGAGAGAGTTTGGACTATAAAGCCCAATCATCCCATCGCCGCAGGCGTTGACGAGACCTTTGTTCTCGATCCCGAGGAGATGTACGGTGAGTGCTTTGATATTCCTAATCCCGAAGAGGTTATCTTCATGGGTTGGTTCAACGGCGGTGAGGTATTCCGCAGCGGTTGCACTTGGACTCGCGGACACGGAAAGATCTTCTATTTCCAGCCCGGCCACGAGACCAATAAGTCTTTCCAAAACGAGAACGTTCAGCGTATCATTAAGAACGCAGTAGCTTGGGCTTGCCCCGTTAACAAGAACATTCCTCTCGTTTGCCCTCATTTTGAGGCTCTTGAGTGATTTAATAGCTTTTATTCTTCGCTCGGAATGGCTCAGAATGATACAAATGTGTGGTTTGTATCAATTTATAAACATAAAGCAGGCGGTCTATGCGTGTCTCCGTTAAGAGTATCACGCATAAGGGTGATGCTCTTAACGGAGAATTCAAAAAGTAACGCAAAGTGCGAGCATCACATTTGACCGGTCAAGTGCTTGTGGGCTAAGCCCAAACGCTTATACAAGCAGAAAGAGATAACAAAACGGTTTATAGCCGTAACGTTATCTCTTTTTCTGTTGGTTTAATGAAATCGTTGCACGGCAACGATGAAATCTTCATTTCGTTCAGATGAAATCCAAGGACAAGCCCTTGGATGAAATCAAATCCGTCTAAATACAACCCTGCGAAGCAGGATTTCATCGCGTAAGCGATTTCATCCACCATAGGTGGGTTTCCCCCGTGGAAGACGGATTTATTTGCGTGATACTCGGTTAAGATTACCACTCTTAGACCGCCTGCTTTGCTTTTAACGTATCTTTATTACTTGTAGAAGCTGTTGCCTCCAATAAATTCACGCACTATGCT
>JAZLCC010000170.1:0-3884 GCA_045614065.1 Eubacteriales bacterium
CTCCTTAATTCTGTTGTGGATACGAACGGTATCACCAACGTTAAGTACGGGAACCTCTGTTTTGAGCTGCTCGTTTGTAAAAGCCTGAAGCAAGTTATTCATCTTTCAGTCCTCCTTAAAAATCCGAGTGTTCATGCAGAGCCTCGCAGCGGACCACTCTTTATTTGCGTTTTACGCACATTACGAGATATTATACCACAATCCCGCAAAAAATGCAATAGCTTTTTTAAAAGTTTTTTATATTTTTTTACGTTTTATTATCTTCAACAATGCCGAAAGAATATCCTTACCGTTAAAGATCACCAAGAAAGCGACTATGCATATCTGGTATATCCACCAATACGGAAGCTCTATTATCATAAGCACGCATTGTCCAAGGATGAGTACGGTATTTACAAGCGTTTTTACTATCGATCTATTAAAGCGCATATATCTTCTCGTATCGATAAGTCTTATCAAGAATACGAGCGCGTAGCATATTGCCGTTGCTATTGCCGCCCCCATTGCGCCTAAGAACGGAATAAGCGCAAGATTCAATACGATATTCATTCCTGCTCCGATTGCCGCAGTAACAAGCGAGCGAACGCTATTTTTATACACGAAATAAACGCTTCCCAAAAATTCCGAGAATGCCGAAAATACCATTGCTATTGCGAGTACGGGAACAAATTGCCACGACTCATAATAGCTTTCATTCAAGAGTATTTTTGTAAATATCTTTGAAAATGCAATAAGGCAAGCGCCTCCCGTGAACATAAGTCCGAGATAATTCTTATATACGCTGCCAAAGAATGATTCTCTCTCCTTAACGTCGCTCTCACTTACCGAGGAAATCTGCCACGCCTTAATAAAGATTCCACCCGCTATCGTTATCAGCGTGGGAAGCTTATATGCCGCCGCATAAAGTCCGTTTATTGCCGTGGCATTCTCCCCCATCACCCCGAGGATTATAAATCTGTCGGATGCCGAGGTTATCGTCCACATGAGCGTCAACGGTATATAGGGTACGCTGAATCTAAAAAGAGCCTTGCTCATATCCTTTGAGATTCCGCCAAATCTTATATCCTTATAGAGCTTACAAAAGATTATAAGACCTACCGATACAAGAAAATCGGCAAGTACTACCGAGAGCAGATAACCCGTAACGCCCAAATCGAAAACGACAAGGAACAAAACGTTAAAGATTATTACAAGCACGGTATTAACTATACCTTGCAGAGCGTAGACCTTTGTTCTATCACACCCTCTTACGTAATTTGCAACTATCATATGCAAATTTGCCGCGCAGATATAGAAGAACAATACCCATATAAATCCCGTATAGACTGCCGAAAGCCTGAATAGCTGAATTATAAGGGCAAGCGGAGCCATTCCTATGGCAAGCGTAAAGATTGCCACCGAGAATATCTGCTTTCTTCTATCAGGATCTGCATCAAGCGTGAATCGAAAGAGTCCGTCGCTTACTCCCAAAACCGCTATTGGAATTATCAGATTTGCCGTTTGCATAATAATATCGGCAACACCGAACTCCTCGGTTGAAAGATACGCCGTGTAAAGCGGCATAAGCAGGAAAACAAGTACCTTTGAAATAAAGGTACCTGCTCCGAAAATCATTGTATTTGAAAGAAGCTTTTTCTTTCTTCCCATATTAGTCGCAGTTTTCCCAGTTATGATATACGTTCATAACGTCGTCGTCATCCTCGAGATGCTCGATAAGAAGACTCATAAACTTAATATCGTCCTCACTGTCAAGTGTAACGTAGTTCGAGGGGATCTTATCCTGCTCTGCAGAAAGGATGGGATATCCTGCCGCCTCAAGAGTCTCCTTGATTGCGAAAAGATCGTCAGGCTCGGTGTATATCTCGAATACCTCTCCCTCGGATGCAAAATCCTCTGCACCTGCCTCAAGAGCGGTTTCCATAAGCTTATCCTCATCAATATCGCCGTCCTCGTTAGAAACAACTATAAGGCCCTTATCGGTGAAAAGATAAGATACGCAACCCGTTTGACCCATATTTCCGTGATACTTTGAGAAATAGGAACGAACGTTACCTGCGGTACGATTGCGGTTATCAGTGGTAGTCTCAACGATAACTGCGATACCTGCAGGGCCATAGCCCTCGTATACTATCTCCTCATAGGTCTCGTTGGAAGCGCCAAGAGCCTTCTTTATCGTTCTTTCGATATTATCGTTGGGAACGTTGTTCGACTTTGCCTTAAGTATAAGATCACGAAGCTTAGAGTTATTGTTGGGGTCTCCGCCGCCTGCCTTTACGGCAATGGTGATCTCCTTACCTATTTTTGTGAAAATTTTTGCCTTCTGGGCGTCGGTTTTTTCCTTTTTGTGCTTAATGTTCGCCCACTTGCTATGTCCTGACATTTTCTTTTCCCTCTCTTTTACTTTGTTTATATAATTTTAAATTTTTTCGGTTTTTGCGAGGCAGATAAGCTCGAATGCATTTCCAAGAACCGTCTTGGTTGCCTTGGTGAGTGCTATTCGGGTATTTCTTATATCCTCATTCTCTGCTCCGAGAATAGAGCAATTATGATAGAATCTGTTATATGCGCCCGCAACGTCAAGAATATATCTCGTTATTACCGAAGGCTCGTAAACGGCAATCGCCTCACGAACCACCTCCTCAAAGCGAGCAAGAGTTTTAAGAAGCGAGGTTTCCTCGTCTGCGCTTATGCTAAGCTTTGCATTAGCATCGAACTCTGCGGACTTTGAAAGCACCGAGCAAGTTCTTGCATATGTGTACTGAACGTAGGGACCCGTGTTACCCTCAAAGCTCAATGCATCCTCTATCATAAAGTTTATATCACGAATTCTGTTATTGGAAAGATAATAGAATACTATTGCGCCAACGCCCACAGCCTCTGCTATCTTATCGCCGTTTTCAAGGTTAGGATTCTTCTCCTTCATTATGCTCTCAACCTTTGCGATAGACTCTGCAAAGAGATCGCGGAGAAGAATTACGTTACCCGTACGCGTTGCAAGCTTTGCACCGTTGATGCTTACGGTTCCGTAGGGAACGTGAATAAGCTTATCAAACCAATCGTAGCCCATAAGCTCGACGACCTTGAACCACTGTGCAAAGTGCAAGCTTTGTCCTGCGCTTGTAACGTATATCATCTTATCAAAATCATAGGTTTCCTTGCGATATACACCCGCCGCAATATCACGTGTGGGATAAAGCGTTGAGCCATCGCGCTTAAGGATAAGGCAAGGCGTCATTCCGTATTCTGTGAGGTCTACTATAGAAGCGCCATCGTCAATCTTCAAAAGTCCCGAATCACGAAGCTTTTGAACCTGTGCGGGCATTTTATCGGTATAAAAGCTCTCGCCCTTATAGCTATCAAACTCGATACCAAGCTGCTTATACGTCTTTTGATACTCGGCAAGGCTTATATCCACAAACCAACGCCAAAGAGCAATATTTTCCTCGTCGCCGTCCTCAAGCTTGCGGAACTCTGCTCTTGCAGCATCTGCAAGTGCGGGATCTGCAACGATTCCAAGCTCCTCGTTACCCGATATTGCATTATTTATCTTTACATAGAGAGCAACAAGTGCATCAACTCCGCCTGCTTCTATTTCCTCGCGGTTGCCCCACATTCTGTATGCAACGATAAGCTTACCAAACTGAGTTCCCCAGTCGCCGAGATAATTTATGCCAACGCACTTATATCCCGCAAACTCGTGCAGCTTTTTCAAGGAATGTCCGATAACCGTAGTTCCGAGATGTCCTATATGGAACGGCTTTGCAACGTTGGGTGATGAGTAATCAAGAACCACCGTTTTTCCCACGCCCTCGTCGGTTGCTCCGTAACGCTCTGCCTGCTCTTCCACGTCCGATATAACGCGACCTGCAAAAGCCGATATCTTT
>JAZLCC010000171.1:0-1852 GCA_045614065.1 Eubacteriales bacterium
AAAATTTTCTATTTTGTGATTGTGTTATCTATGTTCGCACTCACTGAAAGCCTCCCCGCGGGGGGAGGTGGCAACCCGAGCGAACCAAAGGTGAGCGAAGCGGTTGACGGAAGGGGGCGCGTGCACATAGAAGTTTTATTTCATTAAGAGTACAAAATTCATTGTTGCGCTTACTCCTTCCGTCATTTTCTAACGAAAATGCCACCTCCCTTAAAAGGGAGGCTATGGTTAGTTCTCACCACCACGGCAAGAGGTGATGCATTTTAAGGCTCGCCCTTTGGGAGAGCTGTCAGCGATAGCTGACTGAGAGGGATAAAAAACAATAAAATTTTCTATTTTCCCCGCCTCCGCCGTGTCATCCTGAGCGTAGTCGAAATCCGAGTGAAACGAGGATCGAACGATGTTTACATCGTTCGGGATCTCGGCGGAAAAACACAATATTCGCACTGCTTTAGAGTCACTTTTTAGGGTATTTGCCGCTTTTTTAAAAACGCAACAAAAGCCCAAAATCGACATAAAATTCGGTAAGAAAATACGATATATAAATAATAATTGAAAAAATTCAAAAAAGCTCTTTACAAATGAAAACAAATATGATATAATACTACTCGTATCGAATGCTCGGTTTTCGGATAAAGGTTGTTTTTACAACGTTCACCCACCGATTACTGTGCTTTTCGATAAATATATTTTGAAAGGTGAATAAAAAAATGTTGAAAGACGAAAAGCAGGCAATTATTGAGCAGTACGCTACCCATGAGGGCGACACAGGTTCTCCCGAGGTACAGATAGCACTTCTTACCTACAGAATTAAGAACCTCACCGAGCACCTTAAGGGCAACCACAAGGACCATCACAGCCGTCGCGGCTTGCAGAAGATGGTTGGTCATAGAAGAAACCTTCTCGGTTACCTTCAGAAGACCGACATCGAGCGCTACCGTGCGATCGTTGAGAAGCTTGGTTTGAGAAAGTAATTTCAATAGTTGTCGGAGTGAAGAGCGGAGGTGTAGTTTTCGGCTCCTCACTCCGTTACTCTTTTTTTAGCCTTTTTAGGCAATTTTACAACCTAAAACCAACGTCAAAAGCTCTCACATCGGATTAGCAGTTACTTATATTCCGCGTCGTTTGAGGCGGAATGTAATTAAGTGCTAAACCTTGTGAGAATGAAATATTTTAATTTTTATAAGGAGGATATTATGTCCGAAATCAGCACTCCCATTGAATTCAAGAATTATAAGACCTTCCGCTATACCTTTGCAGGTCGTCCTCTCGTAATCGAGACGGGCAAGATGGCAGGTCTTGCAAACGGCTCGGTTCTTATCCGCTACGGTGAGACCGTGCTTCTCTGCTGTGCAACCGCATCGGCAAAACCCCGTGACGGTATCGATTTCCTTCCCCTCTCCGTTGACTATGACGAGAGAATGTATGCGGCAGGAAAGATTCCCGGCGGTTATTTGAAGCGCGAGGGTAAGCCCTCTGAAAAGGCTGTACTTACCAGCCGCGTTATCGACCGTCCTATTCGTCCCCTCTTCCCCAAGGATCTCCGCAACGACGTAGCTCTTACGCTCACCGTTATGTCGGTTGACCCCGATTGCTCGCCTGAGATCACCGCAATGATCGGTGCATCCACCGCTCTCGCAATCTCCGATATTCCGTGGAACGGACCTATCGGCGGCGTATTTATGGGTCTTGTTGACGGCAAGCTCATCGTAAACCCCAATGAAGAGGAGCAGAAGAAGAGCGATCTTCAGCTTACCGTTGCTGCATCTATGCAGAAGGTAGTTATGATCGAGGCAGGAGCAAACGAGGTAGCCGACGACACTATGTTCGAGGCTATTATGATGGCTCACGC
>JAZLCC010000172.1:0-6486 GCA_045614065.1 Eubacteriales bacterium
GCGAGGATGTTTTGAAAGGATTATATAAATCCGCCTCTTTCGTTGTGCAGGCAATCGCTTTTAAGCAAACGGGCAAATATATAAGACTGCAAAAAGATTTGCTCCAAGTTGTATCTTCCAATGAACAGGTCATTGTCGAAATATTTATGAATTTAAAAAATGGCGGAATGATAGATTTCGATTTGATGTCCAGCATATTATTTGATTGGACAAAGAAATGGATTACCAAAGATAATTAAATAAATTCCAATTAATCGAGCGGTTTTAGGTGCACTTTTAGTTGTTTTTACCCCACTTTGTGCATCTTTTAGTCGTTCTTAGCTAAGAAAAAAGCCATTCGCAAAAGCGGATGGCTTTTTTCAGTTAAATCCGCCGTCGGCGGAAGAAATCCCGCTTTGCGGGAATTGGGGAGTCGGATTTCATCGTGCAAAGCACGATCTCATTGACTGTTTATCAATTTTTGACTCTTTTACTTATTATCCTTCGATCTGCTTTAAGAAATCAGCCTTATTGTGCTTGATTTCATAAGGGAAGGTAAGAACGGTATCCTCGGAGTTGCCCGAAAGATATACGTCCTCGGCAATTCCAATTGTGGTCTGAACTACGCTATCGTTAAACCACTTCTTTGCATTGGTGAGGTTTGAGGGCCAAAGAAGAACGGGAGCGTTTATGTAGCGGTAAAGCTGAGAGTAGCTTGCCCACATTCCGTGGTGAGCTATCTGAACCATATCGGATTTAAGCGCATCTCTGTGGAGCTCCATCATTCTCGCGCCGGAGGTGTGAGTTGTGTCTGCAAGAAGCATAACGGTGTTACCCTTAACGTGGAGTCTTAATACGAGCGAGCTCGAATTGTTGTAGTTAAGAGGGGTTGGATAGTAGTCCTCAACCGAGTAAACTATTTCAACAGCTTCCTCTCCGTAGTAGTAAACCTGACCCGAGTGAGCCTTGATAACCTTTGTATCGGGGCTTATTTTTTCAAGCGCTCCGCGGAAGAGCTGAGCATCGTCTGCCTTCTTCCAGCTATCATCGGTAAGATTTTCATAGTGCTCGTCGGCGGCGTAGTTGAGAACGAATGATTCGATCTTCACCTTATCAAGATGCTGGAGTATAAACTGCCAAGCCGCACCGTGGTGGTCGATATGGGCATGCGAGAGATACCAGCCTGCGATAACGATATTATCCTTATCGGGAGATGCGTTTCTCATAGCGTCGAGAAGTCCCAAATGGTTCTTCTCATTAGGCATACCACCGTCGAGGACAACGAGTCTTCCGTCGGAAAGGGTAAGGATTACCGAAAGACCGATATCTGTATGAGGCTCGTGCTCGGGCTTATCTGCTCTTTGAGCAACAAAGGTAAGCTTGGGCTCGCAAACGTTTTTGATTATTGCATCCTCTTTGCGTACGGGAAGGTCGCAAACGTCGCCCATTGTAACCTTAACGGTTGCGTTTGAGGGAGCGTAATGAGTGTGCACAAATGTTGCATCCTTTGTAAAGGTAGTGTAGATATTTCCGTTTAAGATACGTGTTACGTAAACGCTGTATCCCTCGGCTTTAAGAGCATTGCAAAAGCTTTCGTATTCATTTTTTGTGGTTTCTTCAATCAAAAGCAGATCGATTCCGTCTGCGGCATCCATTACTCGTTGCTTTCCGCCAACGTACTGCGGAAGAGTGCCATTTTTAATTCTGTATTCCTTTTTCATAGCTTCACCCCGTGAAAAATGTATTTTAATGTAATTACATTATACCACGGGTTCTCTTATATTGTCAATAAAAAGCGGAGAAAAGACTGCAAATTATACGCATATCTCCTTGAAAAAGCTCTTGCGGTATGATATAATTTACTAAAGATAATATTGCGTAACTCTAATAAGAAAGGGCGCTTTGTTTTGCGCAGGGTGTTTGCTTTGTTTTTGAATCTTGATAAAAAGAGAATAGCCTTTGTTGGCAACAGCTTTACCTTTTACGGCGGCTGTGTAAGAGGAAGTAAATTTAACGAGCTTGACGACGGCTTTTTTTATAAGCTCGCGCGCTCCTTTGGCGATGAATTGACGGTTACAAATTTTACTTGGGGCGGCGCAAGCCTTTGGCATAAAGGAGATTCCTTTGCCGAGAGGGCGCTATATACCAAAATGCTCGAGCTTCATCCCGCATTTTATAATAATCCGCAGGGCTTGGAGCTTGATGATTTTTACCGTCAGGACGTTGTTATATTTCAACAGTCGGGTGATAGGATCGCCGAGACCTATGAAGACGCAATGCTTATCGCAAGCCTTTTTTCGCCTGGAACGCAATTCGGATTTTATATAACCACTTATGATGCCTTCCATAATTTCGAGCCGTCATTTGAGGCGGCAAGAAAAATACGCGAGAGCGGCGGCGTGTATATTCCGCTTGGCCATATGGTTGACGATATTATCAAGGAACGTGCCGAAAGTTTTTGCGGAAAGCTTGAATATAACAAAAATTCCTTTGTGGTCTGCCGTGAGCACGATGGGTTTCATCCGAATACCTTAACGGGTTATCTTACGGCGCTTTCCACCTACTGTGCGCTTACCGAAAGAAAAATTGAGGAAATAGAAAACGCCGAGCATTCCTTTGTAGCTCTTATGGGGGATGATCAGTATACCAAGGGCGAGAGTAACTATGCCGAAATTCTTTCGTCAAGCGATGAAATGAAGGCTCTTAAAGCGCTTGCCTTTGAGTACGTCAAAAAATATAATTAAGCAGAGGATAGCTGTGAAAAATAATTGTATGGGAATATATTTGCATATTCCGTTTTGCATTAAAAAATGTAATTATTGCGATTTTTGCTCTTTTCCCGATTCAAGCGGAGAGCTTATTAAGGCTTATGCCGAGGAGCTTGCAAAAAGAATAAGAGCGTTTGCAAGGAAAAATGGCAAAAGAACCGCCGACACCGTATATTTTGGCGGAGGCACACCGACTCTTATGCCTATAGAGTGCTTTGAGACTATCTTTTCTGCGCTGAATGAAAGCTTTTATATATCGGATAATGCCGAAATAACCGTTGAATGCAACCCCGCAAGTATAGATTTTAAGGGGCTTTGCAGTTTGAGGGCTTTAGGCGTAAACCGACTTAGCATAGGACTTCAAAGCGCCGATGATAATGAGCTTTCGATTCTTGGCAGAGCGCATAACTTTGAGGGCTTTTGCAAGACCTTTGCTGATGCGCGTAAGGCGGGATTTGATAATATAAGTGCCGACGTAATGTATGGTTTGCCATCGCAAAATATCGAGATATTCGAAAAGACGCTTGACGCTTTGATCGAGCTCTCACCTGAGCATATTTCGGCATACGGCTTGAAGATAGAGGAAGGCACTGCGTTTTTTGCAAGGCGTGAAGCTCTTGATCTTCCCGATGATGATGCGCAAGCCGAGCTTTATGCCTTGTGCTGTGATAAGCTTGCAGAAAACGGGTATAACAGATACGAGATAAGTAATTTTTCAAGGGCAGGCAAAGAGTCAAGGCACAATCTTAAATATTGGGAGATTTGCGATTATATAGGCTTTGGCGTTTCGGCATACTCCTGCTTTGAGGGCGAAAGATTCGGTAATTCAAGAGATATAAAGGCTTTCTTGCGCGGAGAGGACATCTGCGAGGAGAGAATTCGTATTTCAAGCAGCGAGCGAATGGCAGAGAGAGTTATGTTGGGACTTCGTCTTGAATGCGGAATCGATACGCTTGAATTTAAAAATGAATGGAATGCCGATTTTTGTTGCGTATATCCTAAGGTCAATGAGTATATAGAAAATCGATTTATGAAGCGAGAGGGAAGCAGAATAAGCTTTACCACCAAGGGCTTTCTTGTAAGCAACGTAATACTTTCAGAAATGCTATCTTTTGATGAGTGAGGAGCGCTTTGCAAATATTAATTTTCGGTTTTTAAAAAAACTGTTGACATTTTGGCGTGTATGCTATAAAATAAATATATAAATATCATATTAAAGGAGACTTTTATAATGGATAACGAAAAGCTTAACAACATCGATAACGTTGATGAGGATAATCTTATAACCCTTACCGACGAGAACGGTGAAGAGGTAGAGTTTGAGATAATCACAGATTATGAGAAGGACGGCAATAGATACTTTGCTATGTTTCCGCCCGAGAGCGACAATGACGATAGCGACATCGTTGAGTACGTAATTCTTAAGCTTGCTGTTGACGAGGAGACGGGCGAGGAGTATTTCGTAAGCATCGAGGACGATGACGAGCTTGACGACGTTGCCGACTATTTTGACGATCTTTTCTCTGCAGAGATGGATTACGATAATTAATCTTTTTGGAATAAAACCGTTAAGATAAGATTAAAATAATAATAACCTGCTTAGTTCGTGATAACTGTTCACAGGAGCTACACTACGTTAAAGGAGTCCGAAAAAAGAGTTCGAGCGTGGTTTGCAGGCCTCCCCCTATTCATCTGATCGACTTGTCTCACATGCTTAGGGGACGTTGGAAGCAGTAAAGCGCGAGATAGGACACCGCCTTGGTTTATACAGGGTCTCTCTATATGGTTACACGGCTCGGCGGGGCAACATGGGGATATTGTGTTTTATGAGGATTTTTTCTCATTTTAAGATGCAATATCCCTTTTTCTTATTGCAATTTTTTATGATTTATGGTACAATAATGAGGTATAAATCAATTTGGAGCATTTTATGAAAAAGATAAGAATTTTTGCTATAATTTCACTTTTGCTGATTGCCGTAATGAGCCTTAGCGCTTGCTCAAACGGAGTTCCCACGGCAAAATCCTTCAGCGTTGTTTTGAATAAGGATTACGTTCCCGAAAACGAGATAACCGAGAAGGTATCCGAAATACAGGAGCTCAGTAACGCCCGGTTTGTTGAGGCAAAGGGCGAGTTTATGACCTTTATGCGCGGTGAGGCGGATTTTGGCATTAGCCGAATCGTTTTCAGCACTCGCAACAAGAAGGTTGTCTATATGGCAAACTCGGATTCAAGCCAAGCGGTTGAAATAACGCTTTTTTCAAACGTTCCCGCATTTACCGTTACAAAAACGTCTATTGCTTGTGCGGATAAGATAGACTCGGCTTCTTCGACTTGCGAGCTCTACGATGCTATGGGAAATTTGGTTGCAACGGCAAAGTCGGGCGTTAAAAGTCCTATAGCGTTTGCAGGCACCGTTCTTTTTGACGGCGCATCGTATAACGTCAACGAAGAGAACGGCTCGCTCACTAAAATCACCGATATTCCCGAAAATCTCTACGTTGAGGATTGCAGTGATTGGAACGATAAGTATTTTTATACCTACGGCAAGGCGGTAAACGTTTATACGAGAGATTTCGAGCATATCTACAGTTGGCAGGCTCCCTCGTGGGCAGAAATGCTTTCCTGCAATATGTTAAGCAACGGAAACGTTTTGGTTCAGTATTTAAGACCGCTTGATAACCTTGCGGAAAAGTATGATATTTATGAGATGGACGCCGATACGGGAGAGGTTAAAAAGTACGATATTTTCACGTATATTCTTAACCCCACCAACGAGTCGGAGAGCAAGATCGATCTTCAGTATAAGGTTGAAGATATAACCACAAGGCAGGAGCTTTTCAGAGCGAGCGACGATAACGGAATGTACAATGACGAAATCGATAATATCGCTTATATTTACCCGATAAAAAATAATCAGATAGATGCGTCTGAGCAGAGCGCAGATATAGTGCTTATGTCTAACAAAGGAAAGGTTCAAAAATCCTTGAAGATAGTAGACGATCAAAGAGCGGCGCTTCCTACCTGCGTGGGCAAAAACATATATGTGGTTCCCACCGCATTCGGAACCGCGCTCGTTGATATAGACGGAAATCTTTTGAATCAAATAAATAATATCAACATAAACGTTTCCGGTAACAATATAGTAAGTGAGGGCTCGATATACACGCTTAATATGGAAGAGGTATATTTGCTCTCGGATAATCATTCGAGCGTTATAACTACCCTTGGCGGAACGATATTCATAAAGCAGGGCGATAGTGATACTAATTATAATATCATAGCGGTGAGAGGTGACAAGACGGTTAACGTAATGACCTACGATGCGCTTGCTTCTCAACCGACTTATTTTGACGAGCTTAACGAGAGCGGATGCTACGCTATATGCAACGTTCAAAAGGGAGAATATCTCTATTATAGTGCAGATCATAAGCTTATCCACACATCAAACGTTCGTCTTGATAGCGTTGCATCTGACTTTAATTTCGGAGTAGCGATATATTCAACTGTGGTTGATGGCACGATAACCTATTATGCGTTTTATTAATTCTTAATAAAAAAAGATGTTGCAATGCAACATCTCTTTTAGTGACTCATTTCAAGTTCATAATTTATATCTATTTCTGTTGAAGCTTCTCCAGCCTTGAATATAGCAATTTTAGTACATAATGGTCCTATCAGTTCATATATAACAGTTCCAGCTAATATTATAGCTCTTATAGATGCTCCACATGATGGT
>JAZLCC010000173.1:0-7352 GCA_045614065.1 Eubacteriales bacterium
GAGGTTATGTTTTTAACGTCGTCCTCGGGGGCGCCAAAGCGCAACGCCTCGGTAATAAGAGAGGATACCGACGCTCTTCCCGATATAATAACGTATTCCTGCGATTGAATATCGGCTTTGTTTACGTCTGCGGGGAAGACGTTTACGTTATCGATGCGTTCGGTAACTATATCTCCCGAGAACGCCTGTGAGCCCTTTTTGTTGCTGTCCCAATAGCAGTAGAGAACGCCGTCTCCCGAAATAGCCGCATCGGTGAGGAGCTTTAAGGTTATATCCTCCATACCGTCCTTTTTCCAACGGTAAAGTGCATTTGCGCTTAATGTTTCAACGCCCTCGCGGATAATTGACGCCTCCTTTTCGGAGCTTACGTAGGGGAGCGCCTCGTCATCGTAGCTTATAGAAACGTCCGCCGAGCAAACCGAGCAAACAAGATAGTTTATTACTCTGCCGATTATATTGAAAACGGGGTGGGGAAGATTTTTGCCCTCGCCATATTGCCATTGCTCACCGCGGTAGTAGCGCTCGTTTGTTTTTACCGTCTCGTAAAGACCTATGCGACGCTTGTATTCCTTGCCACGCTCGTACTGCTCCCAGGCTTTGTTAAAAGTCTTTTTCTTTGTATTCATTTTTGTCCTTTCTTTAGATATTTAAGGTTTTAATCGGCGTTAAATTCAACACCGTGAATTATCTGCTTTCCGCTTCCGCGCGCCGTGAGCTCAAAGCTAAGAGAGGAGAAGCTTCCGCTTCTTATGCGGAGCGGGAAAACGAAATGCTTTTCTTTTGGCGCTATGCTTGTTGTAAAGGTCTTGTTGCCGTCAAGAGTTATCGATATGTCAAGCTCTCCGCCGCTAAATTCTCCTCGCAGAGTAGCGCCCGAGAGCTTCTTTTTGTAATTTGAATTAAATTCAAGCTCTCCGCTTTTTATTCTTGCAACAAGCTCTGCGTTGCCGCTTGGCTTTTCGTCGGTGTAGAGATTATCGTCGAATCGATAGAGAGCGCTGTTTTCAAAAAAGATAGGCTCACTACCGCCGTAGAGTATTTCCTCGGGTATAAATCCGCTGAATTTATACCATGCCTTTTGATCAAGATTATATATCCAAAGCTGTGCGGGAGAGGAGCCGTACAGCCAAATTTCACGTTCCTTTTCGTAAACGTATATTTTGCAGGTAGTAAAGAAATCAGAGGGTAAAAGCTCTTTTATCGGCTCGCTGATGCTATATGCGTTGCATTCGTTGAGCTCGTCGGTTTGAGCGGTCCAAGAATATATTGCATTTTTTCCAATGCTTATAAGTGTATTTTCAATTCGCACGGCGCCGTTAAAGCTTTGGCAACCGATCGATGCGTTGATGCTTCGAATAGCGGTATCCGTGCTGTTAAGGCTTAATAAGTCGCTAATCCACGTTGAGCGCTCGCTCATAATAAGAACTCTGTCATAGTGTCTGACGAAGGCTCTTATCCTGTCGCTCTCGGATGCTACCGTAAAGTAATGATCGTAGGGGACGTAGAAGATCCCGGGGGAGATATGTCGCTCGGTAATTTCTATGCTTTCACGGTCGGGATTCTTTGTATAATAGATTTTGTTGTTTTGGTTACTTCCCCAAAAGAAGAGGTTGTTCTCGTTGAGCTCGTAAAATATCTCGGCTCCACGGGATGAAAGCAGAGAGCTTCTTTCTGCTATTACTTCATCGCTAACACGTATTTTTACAACCGCATAGAACTCGTCGTCGGTTTCAAAATCGCGTATGCTTATTGCGTTGTAGTAGGAGCTCATTGAGTATGTTTCGGGATCTACAAGCTCGCCGTTGCGGTAGAGCTCGCATATTTCCTCGATAGGCTCGGGTCCAAGCGGAAGATAGCTTGTGGCGGGAGCCGTAAGCTTATAGCTTATTGCAATCTTATCGGTAAAAAGATTCGGTGGCTCGTTGATCTCTCCTACGGGGTCATTACTCCAATATTTTCCGTATAGCGGAATATATCCCGAAAGGAGAGTTAAGGTAGGCTCAACGGCGTACGTTGAATATCCGTTAAAGAGATAGATGTTATCAAAATATTCAAAGAAAAAGATGTTGTCGTAGCCTTCCTTCAGTTTACCTACGGTTACTGTTTGAGAGTCGCTCGGAGTGTATTTTTTTACGGTGTAGCCTTCAACGAAATAGCAGGATTCAATGCCGTTTTTTGTTATGCAAAGGCTTGCCTTAATATTTCCGGTGCCGTTGTATATCTTTTTGAAGCCCGAACGCTTTTTTAGTGAACCATCGTTTGTTATACGAAAATTCTCTATTAGGGCGATGCTTTCATCGCCGGAGTGCGTTTTTCTCAAATCAACGCCCTCAAATCCGCGATAGCTGCTTTTGTTTATGGTTCGCGGTTTACTTTTTTGTGCCATTGTACTTCCTTTCTTTTTAGATTTTCTTTGTGTTTTTCCTCGTTTTTATATCACCGTGTAACGGAGAATAGCTTTTGCGGGTGCTTTAATCAAAAAACGAGGGCTTTTTTGGCATTTTGAAATCGCGTAAGAAAGCAAGGTCATGGTCATCATCCTCGTTTGGGAAGGATGAAAATATCGCTCTGCTCATTACGGCGTATCGTAACGCCTCGGGTGAGTGAGTTATTTTGTGAGGCGATGAGGATGCGTCTTCTTCTCTCCTTTGGTCGCAAAGCAGGGCGGGAAGAGAGGTGATAAGGTTTCTGCATCCTGAGCTTATTCGAATAAAGGGACGTCCGTCCTTTGCCGATAAATATTCTCGCAAAACACGCCAGCCTGCAATTCGCCTGTCGTCCGCAGGGCGCATAGGGGGCATGCCGCGCGTTGCTTGCATTATCTCAAATCCGCTTTTGCCGCTATCCTGACGCCTGTTCCAAAGGTCGGGTGAGCAGACGGCAAATTCAACGCTTTGACCCGCTGAAAGAAGAGAGACTCTGTTTGCCGCCTCACTTAGGGTAAGTCCCGATTCGCAATGCTCACGCAGAACCCAAAGATTACCGTTTTTATCAACGCCTATAAGCAACGCCGCAAGCATATCGAGCCCGTAATCGAGCGCAATGAAATTCAGCGTGTCATCAGGTATATCCTTGGATTTGCAAACGTGAACGTTCTCGTCAAATTCGGGAAAGAACTGACCGTCAAATACATCCCACTTTCCATATAACCAAGCATCGCGAAGCCTCTCGGGAAGAGATTTCAGCGAGCTTAGATATTGTGGGTCGGCATCGAGAAGCACGGGGTTATCGTATACCATTGCGGGGATAAATGCGTAATCCTCGGGATCCTCACCGCTTTTAAAGCTTCTGTCAACAAAAAGCCTTTTTACCCAGCTGTGTCCTATTCCACCCGGATTGCAGGTAAGATACATTCGCTTTGGAAAATGCGTTGCACCTCTAAGACAAGCCTTTAATACCGAAAATCTGAATTCGCTCAGCTGCGTTGCTTCAACAATGGCAATGACGTCATATTCCTGTCCCTGATACCGTAGCACGTCCTTGTCGGCGGCGCAGTATCCGAGATATATCTTACTTTTGTTTGGCAGAAGAATTGCTTTGTCGCGCTCGCTGTAGGTTACTATTCCATCATATTCTCTAAGAAAGGGAATAACGTGGTTCGATTTAAGCTCGGGGAGCGTGCGGCGTATCAAAAGGCATGTGATGCCATCGTAGCGCAGGCACATAGCAATAAGCTTTCGGCGCAGAGCCCAGGATTTTCCGCCTCCGCGAGCTCCGCCGTAAGCCGTAAAGCGTGCGCGGGATGCAAAAAACTCTTTTTGACGGGCGTTTGGTATTCCGTGAATGACGGTTTCGTTTTTTATTGATTTGTTATTCATTCGCCGTCCTCAAAGATGTCATGCTCAAATTTAATTTCGAGCTGAGGACTCTCGGTTACCTGCTTTACGCCGTCATAGCCAAGACGTTTTTTGAGATATGAAGAAACGAGTGCGGGCGAAAGCTTCGAATTTAGCGCCTCGTCCTCAAGGACGGTTAGTATGCGCTCGTACTCGGTGCTGAAATTTTTGCCGTAAGCTTCAAGCTCTGAGGTGCTTACTCCGATAAATCGGCAGAAGCCCGCAAGGTTTGGAAAAATCGCATCTCTGCATTTTTTCTTCTTGCTATCCTCACTTGTGTCATCGGCGCGGCAGAGCAGAAGATACTGTTCTAAAAGCTTTATAATTTCACCGCCATTCGTTTCGCTCAATTTGCTCTCGGCGGGATTCATTGAGCTTGACCTCCTTTCTCTCCGTTACGCAAGCATATTTTACATCTCAAAAAAGTCTCAAAGGGTATCCTTGAGTCTCACGTAGTGTCAATTTTTTGCATTTTTTTAAAAATACGTTAATTTTATTGCAAAAAAACGCTCGACCGAGAAAAAATTTGTCGAGCGAAAAATAAAGTGAAGAAAAAAAGAAGCCTTCGTTTAGAAAGCTTCTTTTATTGTTTTTGTATATTTAATTCAGTTTGGCACGGCTTGCCAAGATACTATGGAGTATCTCGTTACAAGCTCTGCAAGCTTTGCAAGCTCCTCGGCGCTTGCTCCACGGGGAAGCAGAACACGCATTTTGTAGTACATAAGCTGTAGCTGCTTGTCGGAGATAGCGGCCTCAACGTTTTCAAGGAGAGTGCCTTCTCCCGACGTGGACGTGGTGTCTAATGCAAGGTAATCGAATTTCTTTGAGAGTGAATCGATAAGCGAAGCGCTCTTTTCAGCCTCGAAAAAGCTGTTGGGAATGCAAAGACCAACGGTTGCACTTTCCTCGGTGATATGTATGCGCTCGGCAAGAGCCGCAAGCTTTTGTGCATCCTCTGCGTCTGCTCCTTTTGCAATAAGGAGCACGTCGTTAACTCCTGCTCGAATAGCCTCACAGACGATCGAACCCCAAATTGAGAGCTCTACGTCTGCCATAAGCTCATCATCCTCATCAAGATCGTTGAGGGTGGGGATATAGAGCGTAGCGGTAATATAAAGGTCTTCATCGGAGATAGAGTCTACGTAGCTCTTAATGCTTGAAGCGTCTGACTCAACCGAAAGATATGAGAGCTTTGACGCAAGCGAGGAGCGATAGAGCAGGGTGCCGTCGGGCTTATTAAGCGATATGCAAACCGATTGTGCATTCTCGTCTATTCCCGCAAGTCTTGATGCAAAGCTTGAGCCGTCCTCAAGCAGGGGGAGCGGATAAGCTTGAACCGATGCCACCGTTTTTTCTTCGGAAGAATCGGTGCTCTTCGTTAGAAAATCGTCCTCGGGTATTTCATAATCCTTTGTTTTGTTGGCAAAGGAAATACCGATAGCGAGGAAGAGCACGACGAGAACGACGACAACGGCGATAGCAATCAATACTATCGCTTTAATTCGCCCGCTACGGTATTTCTTTTTTTTGTAACGTACTCTTTGCATGGTGTCCTCTTCGTGTCTTTTTGAAAAATTCTAAAACGTTTAATTAAGCTTTGCTTTTTTTGTGCTTCTTTTGGAATCGTTTTGCTCTTAACGTACGGAAAACAAGCACTGCCGCAACTATGAGCGCTACGCCGAGCACGGCTATCACAATGCCGATAATGAGCTGATAATCAACGCCGTTCTTAGGCGCCTCAAGATTGGTTACGTCAAGAGAGAGCGCGTAATCGTTAGGCGTGAAGGAGAGCTTTTCTTTTTGAGCTTCAAGCTCGGAGCTAACAATTGCATCGCGCATCATATCTGAGAGAGAATTGAAGTTCTTCTCTATTTCCTCACTGCTTGTGGGGAGCTTCTCGATAATATAGAAGCATTCAACGTAAGCGCCGCTTGGAGACGTTCCGTAGGTCGAGACGATTCCGCTTCGGTCGCCCGATTTTTCAAGCGCAAATGCGGCATCCTCGTAAGCCTTGTCCATTACTCCGCGGGGGAAATAGTAGCCGTAAGCATCAGTGAGAGACTCGGGAACGGTATTCTCGTTGTATTTGCTTCCGATAAGCTTATACATAGAATTTCCGTCCTCTAAAAGCTTAAGCGCTTCCTCTGCCTTTGCGTATTCGACATCACGGTTGTCGGATTTGTCAACGTAGATGGCGATATGCCACGTGTGTATAAAGTTCTGCTTTATGTAGTCGGTTATTGCGGCATCGTTGTTGGGTATCTTTCCGCTTGTTTGATACTCTGTTGCAAGCTTGTTGTAAAGAATATCAACGCCCGTGCAAAATCTGTAGTAGTGATCGGTAATTCCCGCATCAAGCTGAGCCGCAAGATAGTCGTTTCGGCTACCCTCAAAGCTCGATTCTATCGTAAGCTCGATAGCTCTGTTTACCTCGTCTTGAAGCTCACGCTCGTTATATTCAAGACCGTTGCTTGCACAAAGATCGAGAATTGCGTAGTTTGTTACGATATTTTCCTTTACGTAATCCCAAACGGCGTTTTTGATAGCCTCTGTATCGTCGCCGTGCTTATTCTTTGCAACGGGGTAATAGCTGCTTGCAAGATAGTAGAGCTCCTCGTAGTAAACGTTGTGAGAGCCAACCGTTCCCACTACCTTTTTTGCAATTCCCGAGTGCGCAAGTGGGCGCGGAGAGCAGGATGCAAGCGAGAGGGAAAATATTATTATGATCAAAAATATAGATAAATATCTTAGCGTTCGTTTCATAGTATACCTCATTATAAAAACATACAAAATAATTATATCACGAGATTGTTACTATATTGTGAATAAAAAATATAATTTGTGATTTTTAACCATAAAAATATATTTAATTGGTGCAAAATGAACAAAATGGGTCGAAAAAAGATTTTTGTTTTAATAAAAAAATAACTAAAATCTCTTCCATTTTAGAAAAAGATGTGCTATAATTATCATGGCAGTATATGAAATGCTTTAAAGGAGGAACTAATGGAGTCTAAATACAGTATTCCTTTAAGCGAAATTATAAACGAATTTCAGCTTGAAGTCGTGCATATGCCGAGAAGCGCCGATGTAATAAAGGTAACGAGCCCCGAGGTTGCAAGACCCGGTCTTGCTCTTGCAGGGTTTACCGACGTTTTCGAGCCCTTCAGAATTCAAATATTGGGTAGAGCAGAGCACGCATTTTTAAATAGCTTTTCCGAAGAGGAGCACAATGCGAGAATACTTGAATTTTTCAAGCATAATCCCGTTGCGGTAGTTATTACGAGCGGACTTCCTATATGCGATGCAACCTTGGAGTCGGCGCGTAATATGGGAATACCGTTGCTGCGCACCGAGGAGAGAACCTCGGCGTTTATGGCGGCAATAATTTCATCTCTCAACACAAGCCTTGCGCCGAGAACAACGCGCCACGGCGTTTTGGTTGAGGTGTACGGAGAAGGAGTTTTGATACTCGGAGATAGCGGTATCGGTAAGAGTGAAACGGCAATCGAGCTT
>JAZLCC010000174.1:0-23499 GCA_045614065.1 Eubacteriales bacterium
GATATCAATATCTCCGCACAGCAATTTTACTTACAGTCAACGACGGAGAGATAATAAATTCAGTAACAAAGATCCTCTACCCCACGGTTGCAAAGCAATATCACACAACGACCTCTCGCGGTGAGCGCGCCATCCGCCACGCAATCGAGGTCGCGTGGGACAGAGGCGACATCGACACCTTAAATTCCTATTTCGGCTACACCATTCAGACCAATCGTGGCAAGCCCACAAATAGCGAATTTATCGCAATGATCGCCGATAATTTGAGATTGAAATATAAGATCTATAAGTGATTTATTTATTCGGGAAAGATTTTCTTAAGAAAGAATGATTTTATTATCTTTAGCCTCAAACACTCCAACTCAATTTATCCCCCCAAGATACACAAAAAACGGTAGCTCAAATGAGCTACCGTTTTTATTTTTATAAAACCTTCTGCAAGAACTGAATAAGTCTTGGATGCTTCGGATTGAAGAAAAATTCTTCGGGAGAAGCTTCTTCCTCTATAAGTCCGTCATTCATGAAAATAACTCTATCCGCTACCTCACGGGCAAAGCCCATTTCGTGGGTAACGACTACCATCGTCATTCCTTCCTTTGCAAGGTCCTTCATAAGATCGAGAACCTCGCCTACCATTTCGGGGTCGAGCGCCGAGGTCGGCTCGTCAAAGAGCATAACCTTGGGGTCCATTGCAAGTGCGCGAATTATCGCCACTCTCTGCTTCTGACCGCCCGAAAGCTTTGCGGGATACTCATTTGCCTTATCGCTAAGACCTATACGCTCAAGAAGCTCGATCGCTCTTGCCTCTGCATCAGCCTTACTCTTTTTGCCAAGCATAACGGGAGCAAGCGTTAAATTCTGCATTACCGTAAGATTGTTAAAAAGATTAAAATGCTGGAAAACCATTCCCATCTGCTGACGTGCCTTGTTTATGTTTATTCCATAAGCTCTTTCGAACGCCGATCTGTTAAAGCCCGCCTCGTGCAACGACGCATCTGCCGTTGTCAAAAGCTTGCCATCAAGCCAAATCTCACCCTTATCGGGTATTTCAAGAAGGTTCATACAACGCAAAAGCGTAGATTTTCCGCTTCCCGAAGGTCCTATTATAACGACCTTCTCTCCCTGCTCTATTGTGCAGGAAATTCCCTTTAAGATCTCCTTTTTGCCGAAGTTCTTATACACGTTTTTAACGTCTATCACCTGCGCGCAACCTCCTTTCGATAAGCTTAATAACACCCGTAACAGCGAGCACAAGCACAAGATATACCAAAGCAAGCACTAAATACGGAATGATATACTCATAGGTACTGTTTGCTATGTTTTGGAACGCCTTTGTAAGGTCTACAACGGTAATAAAGCTTACTACCGAGGTCTCCTTCAAGAGCGCTATAAACTCGTTTCCTAAGGTGGGAACTACGTTCTTTATGGCCTGCGGAAGAATTATGCGGAACATCGTTTGCGCATAGTTAAGTCCAAGTGCACGGCCCGCCTCGGTCTGACCTATGTCAACCGAGAGGATACCGCCACGCATTATCTCGGAAACGTATGCACCCGAGTTAAGTCCGAATGCAAGCACCGCCTCCGCAATTATCGGAATATTTATTCCCATCGCAGGGAAAAGAACGAAGTGTATCAAAAGAAGCTGAACAACCATTGGTGTTCCACGGAATATTGCAACGTAGAAGTTTGCAAATCCCGATAAGAGCTTTACAACAAAGAGCCTTTTAGGTAATATTTTGCAGGTTGCCAAAAGACAACCGATGACCATACCGATAACAAGTCCGAGCACCGCAATAAGCGCAGTATTGCCAAGACCCGTGAGGACGTTTTTATAGCCCCCAAGCGTGATCATCTGCCTATAAAACGTTTCCCAAGCAGCGCTCATAAATTACTTGTTGGTGCTTTCAGCAATCATTATAGCGGGCTGCTTATCAAGAATTACAGCGTCAACCTTGCCGTTTGCGAGGTCGAGAATTGCGAGTGCGCCCGTGGTGTAGCCATTGCAAGTGAGGTTCTTGAAGCCGTCATAGCCGAAGCCCTCATCACCTGCGGTGTACATATAACCGGTAGTACCGTTCTGAGTACCAACCTTAAAGCTCTTCTCCTGAGCTGCGAGCTTTGCAATGATATCGTCTGCGCTCTTGCAATCTGCAAATACGGTATCGTCCTCACGAACAACGAGAACCTGTGCAGACTCATAGTACTCGGTGGTGAAGTCGATGGTCTTGAGTCGCTCCTCGTTAACCGTCATACCTGCCATACCGATATCTGCGTTACCCTGACTTACAGAAATGATAACGGAATCGAACTCCATATCATAGATGTAAAGGGTCTTGCCAAGCTTCTCTGCGAGGAGAGATGCTATCTTCATATCAACGCCGGAAAGCTTATCGCCCTCATAGTATTCGAAGGGGGGGAAGTAAGCGTTGGTTGCAACTACGAGGTAGTTGTCTCTCTCTGCGCCGGTAGGAACTGCGGATACGGGGTTAGAATAGGTAAAGGTTGCGCTTCCATCAAAGAAAGAGTTGATGATATTATCAAGCTCTCCGTTTGCCTTGAGCTCTGCGAGAAGCTCGTTAGCTGCTTCCTTAAGTGCGGTGTTCTCCTTCGCAACTGCGAAAGCATACTTTTCTGCAGTAAGGTCATACTCCTTGTAAACCTTAACCTTGCTCTTGCTTGCGCCGCAAGATGCTACTGCAACAAGAGTTGTGAGAAGCATTACGACAACAAGTGCCATGCTAATAATCTTTTTCATGTTTTTTCTCCTTTTGTATATTTATGTTTTACATGCCTAAATATTATAATATAATTTGAATAAAAAGTCAAGAGCTTTTGGAAAAATCCCGTATACGCCAATGCATAAATGCATAATTATACACGACATTTCAAAACCAAAACGCAAAATTTTAGGCACGGCTATATTTGCCGTGCCTAAGCCAAAATTATCTTGCGTAATTATCGTAAACGAATCTAACGTCCTGAACCGACAAGCTCTCGGTAAGTCCGCTTCCCTTGGGCTGACCGACTATTACCTGAACGTAGCACTTTCCACTGCTCTTTCCGATAGCGTAGGAAACAAGGCAGAAGCCCGACTCATCAATATAGCCTGTCTTTCCGCCCGAAACTACCACGGTGGAGAGTCTGGGATTGTTTGAAAATCTCTGGCTATACCAAGAGGAATATATCTTATAGGCGCCGCCGATAGAATATCCATTATAGCTCGTCAAAAGCTCCTTGCAGAGCGGATTTTCAAGCGAATACGCCATTATTGCCGCCATCTCACGGCAGGTAGTGTAATTACTATCGCTATGAAGTCCCGTACAGTTATCGAAATTAGTTGAGGAAAGACCCAAGGAGCGAGCCTTCTTATTCATAAGAGCAACAAACTCCGCCTCACTTCCCGCAACGTGCTTTGCAAGCATAAGAACCGCAACGGTATCCGAGCTATATGCGGTAAGGTACAAAAGGTCCTGAACGGTAAGCTCATCGCCAACCTTCAAGCCGATACCCGAGCCGCCCATTCTCTGCGCATAATCGGTAAGATCCTTTGTTACGCTGAGCTTTGTTTTAAGGTTCTTTACGTTTTCGCAAGCAACCAAAAGCGACATTACCTTAGTCATAGACGCAGGGTAAATTCTTGTATCTGCCGCCTTCTCGGCAATCGACTCATATGTATCAAGATCAACGAGAATTACGTTATTAGAGCGTATCTGATCTCCAACCTTAGAAACGTTTGCCGCGCTTGAGCTTATATAGCTCGAACGCTTTGCAACGGTTTTTCCGGGGGAATTTCCGCCAATGCTAACGCCACCACCGATATTGGTTGAGGGCTTGCTTGAATTATTACTCGAATTATTCGAGCTTTGACCGCCTATAACGTTGCTATTTCCGCCACTACCCGAATTATCCATTGACAAAACAGCAAAAAACGAAACGGTCATAGACAAAAGCAACACTACCGTGGTTATTAAAATTATAAAATATTTTTTACCGGGAAATACCGCCAGATCTTGATTTTTCGTCTTGACAGGTGCGGCTTTTCTCCTGCTTTTTTCTTCTATCTGAGTATTCATTACTTAAATTCCTTCAATAAATTATATACACAATATATTTTATCACAACACTGAATTTTTTTCAATAGCAAGATACGCAAATTTAAATATTTTATAGAAATAATCTTCGACAAAATCACACCTCTCCCATTCCAAAAAAATGTCTATCGGCGCAAAAAGCACCGCCTTACTATCTTTTGATAATAAAGCGGTGCTTTTTATTTTAATTTATTTGTTATTCGCTTAATGCGCGCAACAAATATTAGTCTGCAGTAAGACCGGAACGCTCAATACCCTGTACCAAATACTTCTGGCAGAAGAGATACATTATAACGAGCGGGAAGATGATCATAAGACCACCGGTGCTCTTTACAGCGGCATCCCACTTCAAGGTATTACTGGGAACCTTACCGTCAAGCGATGCAGGAATCTTCTTACCAATTGTAGTAGTCAAAAGGTAAGGAGCCTTCGACGAGTCGTTGAAGAACATCTGCGAGCTTGAATAGAAGATATCGGTCCAAGACCAAGAGAACGAGAACAGGAATACTGTTATCATCATAGGAATCGAAATCGGGAGAATTATCGTAAAGAATGTACGGAATACGCCCGAGCCGTCGATATACGCCGACTCCTCAAGCTCATCGGGCACGCCCATAAAGAACTGACGGAGAAGGAATATGTAAAGACCGTTCTTGAACGCGAGACCACAGAATGAAAGGATCATAAAGGGCCAATACGAGTTCATAAGGTTAACACCACTCGAGGTGAATCTGGGACCCCAGCTCTGCATAAAGTTGATCGACGAGAGGAAATCGTTGTTGTATTCAAACAATCCAAGGAAGGAGAAACCGCCTCCGCTGAAGAATCTGAAGATTCCGAATACGTCGAAATTAGTGAACATCAAACGTATTGAGCTTGCAAGCGTACGGTGAGGAATTATCATTGTAAGGATAACGCAAGCGAACAAAAGCTTGTTACCCTTAAACTTGAACTTCGCAAAACCGTATGCGATAAAGCTACAAATAAAGGTTTGAATTATTGCGGTGGAGATTGAAAGCAAGAAGGTGTTTCCAAATGCTCTCATATACTCCTGCTCGACGAATATAGCCTTATAAATTTCAATTGAGAAATTCTTAGGTATAAGTCTTACCATACTATCGGTAAAGTCGGTATAGGACATTACCGAAGCGGAAATTTTTGAGAAGAACGGGAAAAGAACTATGTATGCAACACCAACGAGAAGAATGTATCTCACGATTGCCCATACTACCTTCTTCAAAAAGTTGAAGGTAAGGAATTTAGCCTTAAAGCGTTCCTTAAAGGAGGTTCTCTCAAAATCTACTCTAATCTTATTTTTCGTTTCCTTGCGAACACGAGGCTTGCTGTTAACGTTTTGAGTATTATTCATCCTGTTCTACCTCCTTATTTCTTCTTCTGGTAGAAGGTATAAGCAGAAAGTATTGCTACCACTATACCCAATACCGCAATTACAAGGATAAAGTATATCCAGGACATAGCCGCGGAAATGGCAGTACCCATCTCAGGAATCTTAGTTTTGATAGAGTTGATATAGTCCATAACCGCATTCTCTGACGTGAAGGAGTCTATAACCGTATAGACTGCATTAACGAGTATCATCGGGCTTATCATCGGGACGGTTATCTTCCAGAAGGTTTCCCAAGCAGATGCACCGTCTATCTGTACCGACTCATAAATAGCGGGAGAAATAGACTGAAGACCTGCAAGGAATATAAGCATCTGTACACCCGAGCGGTTAACGATATTAAAGATATCGTTAATAGCGTTCGTTACGTAACCCAACATTCCGTCTGTTACCGAAATACCGTTAAATAGCCTCTGCATATCGAGCGCGTCAACGACCTGACCCGACGTGCTTCCGCCTGAACCGTCATCGATACCGTCCGCATTGGTCATAGTATCGATTACCGCACTTGCGTCGATCGCATCCATAATACCCGTTGAAAGTATAACGGGAACGAAGAATATTGCTCTGAACGCTGCTCTTCCCACCATCTTCTGGTTAAGCAAAACTGCCATAAACAAGGAGAAAAGAAGGATCATAGGAATATCGAGAACTATTTCACCGATACCCGAGAAAAGCGTTTGAGTAAATTCACCCGTATCGGGATGGAAGAACGCCTGATAGTAGGAATTAAAGTAGTTAAAGGTATCTACAAACTTTCCGTCAACCTTAGTGGTGTAGAAAAGGCTCGATCTTATCGATTCAAATACGATCGGGAAGTATACAATTACAAATCCGATTACGAACGGGAGGACAAATATCCAACCCGCGCGAGCCTTTTTCTTCTCCAGAGAGGCTGCTTTTTTCTTTTTCTTAGTCTTTTTTACATCGACCGTGTTAGTCATTTCAACCTCTCCTTTCTCACTTAACAATTATGTAACCGTAAGCGGCTACCGTGTAATATACGCCATCCAAGCAAACCTTAACTGCAAAGTTGTTGAAGTTAAGAACGAATGCGGTACCGTTCGAGTACTCCTCGTAAACGATGCTCGACTCTGCCGTTGCGTACTTGTTGTATGCTTCAACGCTCGAAACGTTGTTGTCTGCGCCGGAGTTATCGCCGTCCTCAACCTTTTCGGGAAGAAGCTCGGGATAATTTGCATTGATTACATCTGCAAAGTCCTGGGCGTGTTTATTTATATCATTCTCCGCATCGGCAAAGAACTTAAGATTATTACCAAATCTGGTGAGCATTGCTCTAAGCTCTGCTATTACCTCGGGAGTGTAAGCCTTATTCTGCTCGAGAAGAGCGAAATCAGTGAGCAATCTTACATAAGCATCGCCTGCATTGTAGATAAAGTCGAGCTCCTCAATCTTATTGAGGTAATCAACGTAAGCCGCCTTGGTCTTTGCAAGAGAAGCTTCAAGTGCGGTAGCAGCCTCTGCTGCTGCAGCCTGTGCCGCCTTAAGAGCCTCGTCTGCATCAGATGCAGCCTTCTTCTGCTCCTCGGTTGCGCCCTCAGCATCAGCAATAGCCTTTGCCTCGTCGTATGCAGTCTGTGCAAGAGCAACTGCCTCGTCGGCGGTCTTCTTAGCGGCTACGAGAGTCTTGTACTCCTCAAGGTTGGAACTCATATTGGTATAAGCCAAACCGTAACCGTAAACGTCTCCCGCGTCCAATGCGTTATGATACTTAACGATATCGTTTCTGATACCCTGAAGCTTAGCGCGGAGCGCTTCCTTCTCGTTAGCGGCGTCTATCTTTTCCTTAGCAATTGCTGCTGCAAGAGCCGCATCTGCATCGGTCAAGAGCTCATCTCTATCGGGAATTCTTATTCCCTCGATAAACTCGTGCTTCTCAATAGTGCTGGTCTGTACGCCCTTAAGAGCACGGTTGATCTCATTATATCTTGCTACAACGTCTGTGAGCCAGATATCGTAACGGATAGAATAGTAACCGCTGGTCTCGTCATACTCCTTGAACACCTCGGTGTTATCATAGGAGAGCATGAACTTAAATGCAGTACCGTTCTCGATTGCGCGAAGCATAGCGTAATCGATGTTACCCTCCATATTAATAGGAGTGCTTACCGTTTCAACGAAGCCGTGGAGAACGATTCCAAGGAAAGGAACGGTTGCCGCGGAGCGTGAATGACGGCTCGAGTCGGTAGAGATATCGGTTATGGTATCTACGTATTTCCAGCTTAATGCATTACCGCCGGAGGTAATTACCTTATCGTACTTTTCATCGAAGTACTTGAACGCCTCAACGGTGAATTCCTTTGAATCCTCACGGTTGTAAGGCTCATCCTCGTCAAAGTCGGAGGTGAGGTAGCTACCGATGGTGGAAGCCGAAATTCCGTTTGCGTTGGGGTAAAGCTTAAGATAGCTATCGGTAAGGTGCTCGTAGAATCTGCTAAAGTAAGCAGGCGAGATCGCCATATCGTAGTAGTTTACGTAGCTCTGACGGGTTGCGCTATACTCACGCTTACTTGTGTAACGACCGTCGATGGTCTTAACGGCGTGCTTATCAAGAGTAAGTCCGTCAAAGAGTGTGTTGTTTCCTGCAAAGGCGAAATCAAAGTCGGGATATACGCCGAACTTGCCCTCTGCATCTGCGAGAAGCTCGTCAAAGTCGTAACCCTTCTTTACTGCGCTATCCCACTTTATCTTATACGGAATAGTATCGTTGGTAAGACCGCCCTTTGCGTAGCCTGTGAGAATGAAGCTTATGTTGTTAACGCCACTCTCGGAAAGCTCCTCATACATAGTCTTTATATCTGCAAAGCTTGTCAACGCAACGTTGGTCTTGTAAGGAATAGACAAGAACTTCTTTGTGGTTTCGATTGCACCGAAGGTCTCGATGTAAACGGGAATATCTTCCTTTACGTCCTCAGACGTGAGAGCTGTAAGAGTACCGTTCTTAACAAGGTAATCACGGTAAGCCTTCGCCATTCCAACGTAATCTGCTTCATATCCGCCCTTTGTCTTTACGTTCTCCTCATCGGTGAGCATAACGTAGCGGATCTTAAAGTTTCCGGTATACTTTCTCTCGGAAACAACCGTCCAAGGCTGTGCGCCTGCACCCGAGGGAGTGATTATATCCGAGGGGCGGGGGTTAACCTGCATCTTAACGGTGTTATATTCCTGAGAGTGGTAAGAGGTGAGCTTAGTCAAGGACTCGCCCTCTTCAATTATAGCAACAAATCCTCTCTCGTCTTCCTTGCCGGTAACCTCGTTGATCTCGGTCTCGGCTACGCCGAATACGGGATAACGAATTATCTCATTGTGAGGACCTGCACCTGCGATATTCGCATAGCCGAAATCCTCTCCGTAAATGGTTCCGAAGAAGGATGTGTTGGTTCCGAGAGCAGCGAGCTGCTCAAAGGAGAAGATCGTACCCGAACCGTCGGGGAAGAAGGTGTAACCCTTGTTGGGGTTAGCGCCTGCACCCATGTAGGGGAGGATCTCAATGCTTTCAAGTCTGAAAAGGCTCTCGTCAAAACGGATTCCGTTTGCGGGAAGTCTTACAGAAAGACCGTTCTCGTCAAGGGTGTACTCAAGAGCTACCTTGAAGAGCGCCTCGGTTCTATCCATAGGAGTGTAGTTAAGAGAGAGGTGCTGGGTATCGAGCTCCTCGTAGGTGAAGTCGGGGCAGTACTTCTTTATGATCTTCTCTATCGTCTTATACTCGGGCTTTGTAACACCGGTAAATACGTAGACAGGAACGTAAACAGTCTCACCGTCAACAACCTTCTGAAGCATAGGATACTTAGCAAGCCATTCTTCTCTTATCTTCTCACTCTTGCTACCCATCGAGTTGGGGTCGCCCAAGTCATACAACTTGTAGAAGGATTCGAGCTGCATCTTCTCAACAGAGGTACATCCTGCCGCTACGGCAACGTTGTAGATCTGCTCCTTGAATACGCTTGCTTCAATTCTTTCGGGAACGAGATATCTCGAGTCGGTACGTCCTATCGAATAATCAACACGAATACCGTTCTGAATATATCTCACGTTGATCTGGCTGGGATTGTTGCTTGCAAGATCTCCGCCCTTAACTGCGTTTGTGTAGCTCAAGTAAGTAACGTGAGCGTCATTGTTTTTGGTATCAACGTAGGAAATGTTGATCTGAGAGAGCATATCGGGCTTCTTTGCCTTACTCTTCTCTGCACCGATATTCAAGCCGCTGGCATTGTAGGGGTTGGTAAAGAGAACCTCACCCGTGGAGATCTGCTCAACTGCAACCTCTCCCGAATATGCGTCAACGTAGAGCTTGAAATCGCCCTTTACCAAGCGAAGGTCCATAAGATCAAGTCTTTCCTGCTTGGTATCAACTATATCGGTAACCTCATTTCCCTCAGCATCGGTGTAGGTATACTCACCGCTGAGGTAGTTCATAGCGGGCTTATCCTTGCCCGTATTGAACTCATAAACGGGCTCGTCAGCCGCTTCCTCCTCTGCGCTTGCAACAATTGCGAGTGCAGAAAACATCATAAGCAACGCCAAGAAGGCAGCTATTATTCTTTTAATATTTTTCATAACTTCCTCCCTTTCGTTAGAACCTGTACTGAATTTCCGTTACGATGTTTGCTACGAAGCCAACAAGCTTACCAAGCAACGTCGAGAACAAGAGAACGATAAACATAATGCAGACCATTGCAACCAAGGTTGCGATTGTTGTGATTATGTTCTTACCGATAGTGTAATCATGTGTTACCATCATACCGAATACCAAGAGCAAGCCGAGCCATACAAAGCCTATCGTAGTAACGAGAGTCAACATCTTTGTCTCGGATGCAAGAACAAAGTTCGATGCGATGGTTGCGGGTATTGCGGTGAGTATCATAGGAATCAAGGAATAGGTAGACGCAATATAAACGTCCTTAATGCTTCCTTCACCCTCGAAGAGTGTTGTGATACACCAGTTACCAATTACCCAAAGTGCAAGCGGGATACATACGCTGAGTATCGCGCCCCAAATTGAAATGTACTTACCCTGCGGGTTAGTAACGTAGCCTGCGCCTATCGACTGATAGTAGGTTGTTGCTACCGCCAACAAGAGGAAGGTCGTACCTGCTTTTACCGAGCCTCGCTTTTCGTGCTTAAGATCCCAGAATCCGTCAAACGGATGGAGGATCAAGTGGAAGCCGAACAAAAGCTCCTGAACGTAGGTGCGCTTGCCTGCGCTTACCGCAGTTTTCTTGTTAACCTTTGTAATAGCCTTAGATGCAAAGTAGAATGCAGCGCAAATAACTATTACGATTATCGGAATTACCCAGAGGTAATTCGAAACCCACTGCTGACGAATTTCGCTATACGCAATGGAGTAATTTTCGGTATCGTACGCATACTGATACTGCTCAACGGCTCCAACGTAATCGTGATTTCTGTAAAGAGCATTACCAATACCGATGTATGCCGCGTCAAAGTTAGAGTTTCTCTTAAGAACCTCGGTCCAGTCCTCGATTGCCGCATCGTATCTTCTTGCGTTCTGATTTTCAAGAGCCGCAATAAGAACGTCGCCGTACTCGGTTCTGTTATATACCGTAAAGGTTCCCTTATCGTAGTCGAGAAGGAGCATATCGTTATCCTGATATACTACAGCCGCTACCTTAGAGATGTGTCCGAGAAGATTTCCCTTATCGCCGAATGCGAAGAGGAGGTTTCCGTCGAAGTCGTAGGTAAATACCTTGCTTCTATCTCTATCGATGATAGACCAAGTATTCTCAGGTCCTACCGCAACGTCAACGATACCGCTCTTACGGGTACCCGTAGAAGAGTTCGTAAGACCGATGCTGCTTCCGTAATCAACCTCACCGGAGGGAGGATAGAATCCGTTTCTTCTCATGAGCTCGGAGCCCGCTGCGTTAAGCATTCTAACAGGCGCGTTGGTTCCCTCTTTACTCTTGCTCGAGATAGAGGATTCAACAGCCGAAGCATCAAGCTCAATGGTAACGTAAACAAAGTCGCCTGCAAGAGTTATATTATTGTAAGGAGGCGTAGCTGCCGCAGTTTCGTTATCCTGCTGCTCCTCGGTCTTAAATCTTCTCCAGATCTTCTGCCAGGTCGACATAGCAACCTGCTGAGCACCTATATAGCCCGTAAACTCACCGGTATCGGTCATAACGATGATACCGTTATTCGAGGTACTGCTGACAACGTAAAGTCTGTCATAGCGGTCAACCGCAACTGCGATAGGGCTGTAAACCGCGGTCGAGTCAAAGAGCTCGGACTGGGGCTTACCTATCTCGGAAATGAAGTTACCGTTTGTATCAAAGGTAAGAATTCTCTGGTTACCGGTGTCGCAAACGAATACTCTCGCCTTCTCAATAACACCGTTTACGTTCTTTTCATTTGTTATAAATACTCCCTGAGGAGCCTTAAGATAATCGATGTTACCACTCTTGTTGGTAAAAGAGTCGATTATGTATTTAAGCTTGTAATAGGGGTCAAGTACAACCACGCGGTTGTTATCTCTGTCAACTATATATACGTTCTTATTCTCGTCAACCTCGAGGTCGGTGGGAGCCTTCAAGCCAACCATCTTAGCAGCAAGCTCCTCGTCGGTAAGATTGGGATAAAGCTCACGCATCTTAACAGCATCGTTAAGTCCCATATACGTTGCGTCTATTTCCTTATCGGGAACGTACGCATCGGGAGAAAGGAGAGCCTTACCGTTTATAGAATACGTATAAGTGTAGTAAGGAGAAGCAGCCGCACAAGGAAGAGCTAAAACCGTTATTAAAACAAGCACAATAGCGATAATAGATATTGTTCTTTTCATTTTATCTCCTCCTTATATTAGTCCTTCATACCACTGGATCCCATCGTTTCAATGATGTTCGACTGCGATACAACGAATACAAGTATCGGAACTGCCATCATTACGACGGTTGCCGCAGCACTCGCGCCCGCACGTCTGATACCACCTGCGGTAATCTGACCGATTGCGTAGTTGAGCGACTTAAGCTGCTCGGAATGAATGTAGATTGACGAACCTTGGTTCCAAAGGTCCTTAAACGAATAAACCACGAGTGTAAGCCAACCGGGCTTAACCATTGGCATCGCGATAGTCCAGAACGTTCTAAGCTCGCTTGCGCCGTCAAGTCTTGCACTTTCAAGCACCGAGTCATTAACGTTGGACTCCATAAACTGCTTCATAAGGTAGAGACCCAAGGTAGAACCCCAAGCGGGAATGATTATTGCCCAATAGGTATCAACCATGTGGAAGGCACTCATCAAAATGAAGCTACAAATTGCAGTAACCGTCTGGTGGAACATAAGCGAGGTTCTAACCATACGGAACATTCCCTTACCGCCGGGGAACTTGATCTTAGCCATTGCGTATGCCGCAAGAGAAGCGATGAACAAGTGTCCAACCGTACCCGTTATAGAGGTGAATACGGTGTTAAATATGTAACGCGAGAAAGGAACCATATTTCCACTCATAAGAGTGAAAAGGTCTTTAAAGTTGTTAGGTGTCGGATTTACAACGTAGAAACGAGGGGGGAACATCCAAAGCTCATCGAGCGGCTTGAACGCCTGAATTACACAGTAATACATAGGGATGAACATGAATGCGCCGAGGATTGCGAGAATAAAGGTTATTCCCGCATCTCCTCCACGGGATCTTGCAAATACGACTTTATGTCTTCTTGTTCTTAACTTTGCCATATTACGATCCCACCTTCGAAATTATTTTCTTTACTATCGTGTTTGCTCCAACCATTACGATAAATAGTATTACCGCTATTGCCGATGCATAACCCGTTTCAAATCGGCTTCCGCCGTAGTCGTTAAGGTGATGCACTATCGTGTGCGCCGCATAGTCAACCGACGGGAATCCGCAGAGTGCGTCAACGACTGCACCGAATCCGAATGCACCGGTTATAGACATGATCGCACCGAACATGAGCTGATCCTTCATGTTAGGAAGGGTGATATAGTAAAGCTCCTGCCATCTATTGCGGATACCGTCAACGGCGCCCGCCTCAAACTGAGCCTTATCGATTCCCTGCAAGCCCGCGATGAACGCAAGGAACGAGGTACCGAGAGAGGTCCAGAGTGCAACTATTATACAGAGCGGCATTACGTAGTCCGCATCCTCGAAGAAGGCTATTTCGGTATCGATCATATCCATCTCGAGAAGCATTGCGTTTGCCCAACCGTAACGGTCAGACGAGAAGAGGGTCTTCCAAATAAGGTACGCATTACCCGAAATAGAGGGAGCGTAGAATATAAGGGTTACGACTGCTCTTATTTTTGGCGAAAGCTCGTTAATAAACCAAGCTACCAAGAACGACATTATGTAAGAAACAGGTCCTACTATTGCCGCAAATATTAATGTATTTTGACAAGCTATTATAAAGATATCGTCATCAAGGAAAAGTCTTATATAGTTATCGGCTCCCACGAAATCCGGTATCTGAAGAAGGTTAAAGTTTGTCAAACTAAGCACTGCGGAAAGAACGACGGGCAATATGGTAAAGCAAGTAAAGATAATCATAAAGGGCGCTACCATAAAGTAAGCCGCTTTATTTCTCTTTATCTCATGCCAAGTCCACTGCGCTTTGGTCATTTCATTCCTTGCCACAGCTTTCTTTTTTTCTTTCTTTTGAGACATGCGTCTTTTCTCCTTCGATTTATTTCTTCATATTATTAATATTACTTATATTGCTCGTATTCTCTAAGACGCTTTGCGGCGGCATTGAGCTTATCTGCAGCGGTAGCAAAGAGCTCCTTATCGAGAGCCAAAAGCTCCTCTGCGTAAGATTCGAGCTTACCGTAATCCTCTGTCTGGTAATCACGGTCGCGGATCTCATCGAGAATTGCGTTTACAGTTGTATCATACTTTGAAGAATATTTTGCATCCTTGCGAGCTTCTTCAAGTGCAGCATCTGCCTCCTGCATTCTCTTTATAGCAAGAGTGGTCTGCTTAAGCTCCTTATCAAGGGTTTCAAGTCCGAACTCATCGCGCTTTCTCGTAATTTCTTCATTAATATAATCTATATAACCGAGAAGGCTTTCTACGGGGTTAAGATTATCGTTGTAAGCATCGAGGAACGCGAACTTTGTGTAACGGCCGATAATGTAAGCACCGGGGTAGTTGGGTATTGCTGCGAGGTTGTTGAACTGATCTGCAATACGCGAGTACTCCTGACGTGTCCAAGGCAAGCTCTCAAGAGCAACCTTGTTTGCGGTAGCGTGCTTTGCGGAAGGACCGAGAATAGCAACCATTTCGTTAGAATAGTCGATCTGGCAATCTGCGCCAACGTACCACTTCATAAACTCCCAAGCTCTTTCTGCCTGCTGCTGCTTTGCCTCATTATTTCTATCATAAGAAATAAGAACAACTGCGCTGACACCCGATACCGAGTCATTGTTTATGTTACCCTCTTCGTCGGCAATACCGGGAAGCGGATAGAAGGACCAAAGACCTTCAATTTCGGTTGCAAATACCTTAAGCTGGTTGTAAGTACCTGTATAATCTGCAAAGCCTATAGGCATCTCACCGGTTCTGAAACGGTTTGCAAAGTCATACTGGTAGGGGAACGAGTACATCGTGAACATCTCACACATTGTCTCAAACGCGGTAAGCGCTACGTTCGAGTCAAGGTTGATTCTCATTCCGTCGTCTGCAAAGAGCTCTCCGCCCATCTGATATATAAAGATGTTGGAATCCGAGCTCATCGCGATTTCCATATTGTTTGCCTGAAGAACAGGAATTGTCTCCTTAACGTCATCCCAAGTCTTGGGAACCTCAATGTTAAGGTCTGCAAGGATGTCCTCACGAACGAACATCATCGGGAAGCCCTGAGTCTCGGGCAATCCGTAGCAGTGAGGATCCTCCTGAGGTCTACCGGTTCCGCAATTCTCATGACCCTGATTGGTCTTCTGCGAACCGTCCTTACGGGTTATCGTTTCACCCGCACACTCGATTTCAAGAACCATCATTGCTTCTTCGTTGAAGTTCTGTCGAACCGCATCGAAGTCGTCCATATCCTCAACGGGAGCAAGCGCACCACGGATAGCGTAGTTTATAACTTCTCCAGCGCCAAGTCCGAGATATACGTCAGGACCCTTTTTAGCAAGAATTGAAGGAAGAAGTGTTCCACCCGCAACAAGCTTAAGGTTTACGGTAATACCGGTCTCCTTAGTAAAGTTGTTGTTGATAAGGTTTCTGATAACCTGAGACTGATCACGTCCGTATGCAAGCCATACCTCAACGCTTTCCTCGGTCATCTCATCCTCTTCGGTAAGAGCACCCATACGGTCATAGTTTCTAAAGAAGCTCTGGAAGAATCCACTAAGCTCATGCCACAAGGAAGCAAAGAATCCTGCGGAAGCCGTAGGAAGCTTCTCGTCAACGCGCTGTACGGTAATGTAGTCAAGCTGCAAGGGCTGAGTTTTTGCATCACCGAGCCAAGTACCAAGCGAACCGATATAGGTCTTAAGCTGAGTAAGGTTCTTAGCAACCTCATCCTCATCGGTACTCATATCGTGAAGAAGCTTCGAAACGTTCTCAAGAGTTGCCGTCATCGAGCTCTTTGAGGAGTCCGCGAGAATGGTATCTATGATACATACAAAATCTTCTTTTTCGTCCGAAACTGCGATTTCCTCGTACTGCTCGTACATATCACTCATAGTATCGGGAAGAGTGCGGTAGAAATTATATTTTTTAAATTCGTCGGGGGAGGTACCCGTTACTTTCAAAATAGCAAGATAGTCAGCGTTGATTGCGTCAAGAACGTCCTGAACGCGGCTTACTATAGTGCCCATCGCTCCAAGCGACACTTCGAGGCGGATGGTGTACTTAACACCCTCTTCGAAGTAGAACTGAAAATCGGTTTCGCCATCAGAAAGGTAAGACGTCTGCCAGTTATCATTGTAGTTAAACTTAAGACGTGTAGCTTCCTCGAAGGGAATACCGTTGTAATATCCCTTTTCGCCTGCATTTACGGTATCATCACTGTAAATGTAGAGCACACGGGATGTCGACATACCCTCAAGCACGTTCTGCTTGTATCTTGTAGCGAAGCCGTACCAACCGCTCTCGCTTACAGTGAAATCGTACTCGATCCACTGACCGACAGTCTGCCACTTTTCACCGCCAACCGTGTTAAGATAGGTCTTATCGGTTGCAACAGGAGAGTTTACAGCACTTGTGGTATCTGCCAAGGGGTATACCGTTTGGTCTGAAACGCCCGAGAAATACTCTGCCTCGATCTTGATCTTTCCATTACCTCTATCCTTAGGATCATAGCCGTTATTCTCAAGGTAGGTGGAATAAGAATCATAATCCGCCGCAGGAACAAGCTCAAGCTTCGAGATAACAACAGGCTCGTTTACGCCCTCAAGCGTAAGAGTTACCTTTCCATTGTCATCGGGGCCGATAACGATCGAGAAGGGCTCCTGAACAAAGCCGTTAGCATCCTTGAATATGTAGGTGCTCCACTCGGGGGTGGTGCTAAGGCTCTCTCTTATCTCGTTGTTGTCTACGTCCGCAGTAAAGAAGCGAAGCGTATACTTTTCAACAAACGCGGTGTTCTTCTCGGTCCAAGAATCGGGGTAAGCGCATACCAAATACGTGTATTCCTTATCCTTCTTCTCAACAACCTCAAGCTTTGCGTCGGTAAAGCCTGCATCCTTTGCCTCTGCAAGAATAGCCTCACCGTCCATCTTAGATGTGATCTGGAGTCTTGCTTCGGGATAAGGAGTAGACCAATACTTCGACATACTGATGTAACGAGCCTCGGCAAACGGAACCTCTCCGTTTATGAGGAATATTCTCTCAACGTCCGCAGACTTGTTGTTGAAAGGATAATACTCGATGTACATGTTGTACTTAGCAGGGGTCGTTATATCCTTTACCTCCCAGGTTACCTTACCGGTATCGGGAATGAAAAGACCAACCTTATTTGCTGTCTTATCGTCAAAAATACCCGGACGGCTGATGTCAAACTTTTCATTAGCCTTTGCATCATTGTCCTTGTTGCCTGAAACTACGTAGGTGTTATCGTTTGCAGATACCTCGTCGCCCGCTCCGTTGACGTAAACTCCGTCAGTACCGATAACGGTTACAGGACTGCTTGCGACGCCCGCCTTAACGTACTCCTCAAGCTGCTCGTACTCATTGTACGAAATTGCATTCAGTAACTCCTTGATGTTTGCCAATGAGCTTTCCTCGGATTTTGCAGGAGCAGCAGCGCTCGTTGCAATGGTAAATCCGCCGAAAACGCAAAGAACAGCAAGCACTAAAGCAGTTATTCTCTGAAATTTCGTGGTTTTCATTTAGAAAATCCCTCCCTCGAACGTTACACGCGCGTT
This sequence comes from Eubacteriales bacterium, assembly GCA_045614065.1. GTDB lineage: Bacteria > Bacillota > Clostridia > Oscillospirales > CAG-272 > HGM12713. Next base: position 17,866 of record JAZLCC010000174.1, read on the forward strand.
TAAGTACGTCGCGCGCGTGCATTTTGAATTATTGTTTTGCTTTTTGGCACGCCAACCGTCAAAAAGGCTTTTGCGGTCTGCGATTTGGGCGCAATACGCCCTAAAAGCCGTCAAACTATGTTGATATATTATCATATAATAGGAAAAAAGTCAAGCGAAAATTTTGATGAGATTTCCCCGTACTACCTGAAAAAAAGCACTCAAAAAAAATGTATTGATATGAAAAAATCGTCATTTTTGCATATTGACAAATCGGCATATTTTTAAAGGTAAATTATATTTACCCGAAATTTACGCAAAAACGTATATTTAGGCGCATTTTTGTGCAACTTTTACACTCATTCAAAAAGGTTTTTGGGTGGACTTTTGAGGTAAATTAAATTTACCTTTGTGCATCAAATGCACCCCTTGGGTATTGTTGGAAATGACCAATATTTTTGTGAATTCTACACAAATAATTACTTATTTTTTCTACGAAAATATTATTTAATTTTTTTGGATTTTTTCACAAAAAACAAAGCCTCGTTCAACTCTTGGCTGCAACGAGGCTGTTTTTGCATATATTTTACTTTTATTTCCATTTTTGTCTATGAATTACATTTTGCAAAATTGAGGATAAAAAGCCGTCCTTCCCGCCCCGTCAAAAGCATCAAAAGAAACAAAAAACAAGCGAGCAATCCTTTAACGCAAGGCGCGCTCGCTTATATGATATTCGGTAGTTATCTCAAAAATCCGTTAACGATCTCCTCTTCAGCTTCCTTTTCGGTAAGGCCGAGAGTCATGAGCTTAATAAGCTGCTCACCCGCAATTTTTCCGATAGCCGCCTCGTGAATGAGCGACGCATCGGGATCAACCGCAAGTATCTCAGGGATAGCCGAAACGGTTGCGTCATCCATTATAATCGCATCGCACTCGGTGTGTCCCGAGCAACGGTTGTTTCCGTTTATACGCGATATAAACTTTTGGTGCGAGGAGTCGCGCGCAACCGAACGAGAGACAACGTGGGTGCCCGAATCCTCACCGTCAAGGGATACCTCAAACTCGGTTATAGCCGTTTGTGAGCCGTGAGTCATTATCTTCTCTTGGACGATAAGAGTTGCATTTTTCGCCACTTTCGCCGTGGTTTTTCTATTTGTGGAATCGACGCCCTTTATCTGCGTTGTTTCCATTTCCATATAGGAATTTTCAGCTAATTCAACGTAAGTTTCGGGGTTCATAATATTTTTGCCGTTTCCGTCGCCCTGGCCATAGTGCTTTTCAACGTAAACAACTCTTGCATTTTTCCCCACAAAAAACGAGTGGACACCACTATGCTCGGAGCTCTCGCTGCCACCATTGTGAATACCGCATCCCGCAACTATCTTAACGTCGCAATCCTCGCCAACGTGGAAGTCGTTGTAAACCAACTCCTTAAGACCGCTCTGCGAAAGAATAACGGGGATATGCAAGCTCTCATTCTTTGTGCCCGCCTTAATGTATATATCGATACCGGGCTTATCGGTCTTTGCTACGATCTCTATATTCTCCGAGGAATTTTTACCGTAGAGACTGCCGTTTATGCGGAGCGAATAAGCGCCCTGCGGTACGTCGTGAAGGTCTGCGACCTCCTCGAGCAATCTTTTTTGAATATTATCCATGCTCATAACGGCACCTCCTTAAGAATTTTTAGTGAAATAACAGCCCGAACGAACGTCCATAAGCTTAGGATAAACGTCATCCTTATCGCCGTACGCCGCAACACCGCCGTTTGCAAGTACAACTATCTTATCGGCAATATTAAGTATGCGCTCTTGGTGAGAAATGATAATTATCATTCCCTTGGTGCGCTCGTGCATATTTTCAAACACCTTAATAAGATTATTAAAGCTCCAAAGGTCTATTCCCGCCTCGGGCTCGTCAAATACCGAGAGCTTAGTTCCTCTCGCATTTATCATAGCAATTTCAATTCTCTTAAGCTCACCGCCCGAGAGAGAGCCGTCAACCTCACGGTTGATATAGTCCTTTGCGCAGAGTCCAACCTCAGAAAGATAGGAGCAAGCCTCGGAAACGTTGGTCTTTTTGCCCGCCGCAAGCGAAATAAGATCCTTAACCTTAATACCCTTAAAGCGTACAGGCTGTTGGAAAGCAAAGCTAACGCCCGCATTTGCACGGTCGGTGATCGACATATTCGTAATATCAACGCCGTCCATAAATATCTGACCCTCGGTAGGCAGAATTATACCTGCAATAAGCTTTGCCATCGTCGATTTTCCGCTTCCGTTGGGTCCCGTTATGGCAACAAAACGGTCATCGAGCGTTATATTTATATTTTTCAGAATATCCTTTCCGCCCGCGGAGTAGGATACGTTCCTAAATTCTAACATTTTCAACCTCTATATAATAATGAATTGTTTTTCCTTTGTTATTATACCGCATTATTTGCACTTTTTCAATAGCTTTATTAAATTTTTAACTATCTTTGCAAAGTTTGCTATTGTAAAAAGGTAATTATTATGCTATAATCTAATTAAATAGCATATTTTTTATCAAACTTTATGCACTTGAAAATAAAATATTTTGTAACGATTTTTACAATGATATTTTGTTTTTATCCTTTAATTGCGTACTTTTGAGAAAATTATTTGTGTTTATTTTTATAACAATCAATCACTTTAAAAAGGAGTAAACGACTATGCAGCTCAGAGCGCCTGCTTACCCTCTTATTACGGTTGACCCCTATTTCAGCGTTTGGTCTCCCTCAAATAAGCTTAACGAATCAAATACCGTCCACTGGACGAACAGCCCCAATACCATATCGGGCATTGCTAAAATAGACGGAAAGGACTTTCGCGTTATCGGCGACTACGCATCCGATACGCCCGCTATGAAGCAGGTATCAAGCGATTGCACCGCATTTTCCACAAAATATATTTTTGAGGATAGCGGAGTGCGCTTAACGCTTATATTCTCCACCCCGTTGCTCATAAGCGATCTCTCGCTTATCTCACGCCCCGTAAGCTACCTTGAGATCAAAAAGGAGAGCATCGACGGCAAGAGACACAGCGTAAGCTTTACTCTCACCGTTCACGATGAAATCTGCATAAACCTCGCAAAAGAAGAGGAGACCGAGTGCGAGCTTATCGACCTTGGAAGCTTAAAGAGCGCAAAGATGGGCTCTAAGGCGCAAAGGGTTCTCTGCCAATCGGGCGACGACGTTCGTATAAATTGGGGTTACTTCTATCTCACCACAAGCGGCGAGGCATTTTGCGCTACGGCTACCGACCCCTCGGATAACTACGTTTCCAACACCGTAGGCGCAACCGTTGAAATTAAGGATTCAACGCTTATCACCTTTGCATACGACGATATATCGAGCATCGAATACTTCGGTGAGCATCTTAAGGCTTATTGGAAGAAGGACGGCTCGACTATCATAGATCAGATAAAAGCGGCGCATAAGGATTACAGAACCGTTATGAACCGTTGCAACGCTTTCGCAAAGGATATGTTTTGTGACGCAGTGCGCGCGGGCGGTGAGAAATACGCAGAAATCCTTGAGCTTGCTTACCGTCAGGTAATAGCGGCGCACAAGCTCGTTCTCGACACCGAGGGCAAGGTTCTCTTTATATCTAAGGAGTGCTTCTCCAACGGATGCGCGGCAACCGTTGACGTAAGCTACCCCTCAACGCCTCTCTTCCTCATCTACAACCCCGAGCTTGTTAAGGGTATGCTTCGTCCCATCTACAAATATTCTCGCTCGGCAGAGTGGATATACGATTTTGCACCGCACGACGTAGGCTGCTATCCTCTCCTTAACGGTCAGGTCTACGGCGACAATGCGCTTCATATGCAGATGCCCGTTGAGGAATGCGGAAATATGCTTATTATGGAGGCAGCAATAGCTCTTGCCTCGAAAAAGCTTGATTTCGCAAACGAGCACTTCGATCTTCTTGAAACTTGGGTAAAATACCTCATTGAAAACGGCAGAGACCCCGAAAATCAGCTCTGTACCGACGACTTTGCAGGTCATCTTGCCCACAACTGCAACCTCTCGCTCAAGGCGATAATGGGTATTGCGTCTCTCGGAATACTCTACGGTATGAAGGGCAAAAAGAAAGAAGAAAGAAAATACCTCTCTCTCGCTCGCTCTATGGCGGCAGATTGGGCAAAGCGCGCATCGAACGGAGACGGAAGCTATCGCCTTGCATTCGATAAGCCCGATACCTTCAGCATGAAATACAACGTCGTTTGGGATAAGCTCTTTGGCACCGAGGTAATGTCTAAAACCGTTATCGAATCGGAATTTGCAAGCTACAAGTCAAAGATGCACCCCTACGGACTCCCTCTCGACTCCCGTATGCCCTACTCAAAGAGCGACTGGCTCGTTTGGACGGGAACTCTCACGTCCGACCGTGAGGCATTTATCGAATTCGTTGAGCCTCTTTGGACGTTCTACAACTACTCGCCCTCGCGCGTTCCTATGACCGACTGGTACTACACCATTACGGGTGAGCACAGAGCATCTCGCACGTCGGGATTCCGCACAAGCTTTAGAAACCGCACGGTTCAAGGCGGACTTTTCATAAAGCTTCTCGAATACAAGCAGTCTGTAAAGTATAAATAATTCACCGAGAATAAAAAGCAGCTTTAACCCACCTTTAACGTGGAAAAGCTGCTTTTTTCTTGCTTATTTCCTTGCTTTTTTGCAAAAAAATTCAAAATTCTCGTTTTAAATATGCGCATTGCCTATTAATAAAGCTTATTTTTATATAATAATATAAAAAAGTCGATTTCTCTCTTTACATAAAATGAAAACCGTGGTATAATAAATTTGTATGTAATTTTTTAGAAATCTATTTTCAAAAGGAGAAAAAATATGAAAACCGATATAGAAATTGCTCGCGAAGCGAAAATGCTCCCGATCAGCGAAATCGCAAAGACTCTCGGCGTTGAGGATAGTGAGCTTGAGCTCTACGGAAACTACAAGGCAAAGATAAACGATTCTTTCTTGAAGCGCACCGAGAGCCGCAAAAACGGCAAGCTTATTCTTGTTACCGCAATCAATCCCACCCCGGCAGGCGAGGGAAAGACCACTACTACGGTAGGTCTTGGAATGGCTATGAATAAGATAGGCAAAAACGCTATAATCGCACTCCGCGAGCCCTCGTTGGGTCCCGTTTTCGGAGTTAAGGGCGGAGCCGCAGGCGGTGGATACGCACAGGTAGTTCCTATGGAAGATATCAATCTTCATTTTACGGGAGATTTTCACGCTATAACCGCCGCAAACAATCTTCTTTCGGCAATGATAGATAACCACATTCAGCAGGGCAACGATCTCGGCATCGACCCTCGCAGAATACTCTTTGCAAGAGTTACCGACACCAATGACCGCGCTCTTCGTAACGTAATAGTAGGTCTTGGCACAAAGGTTGACGGAGTTCCCCGTCAGGACAAGTTTATGATAACGGTTGCGAGTGAAATTATGGCAATTCTCTGCCTTTCCGAGTCAATCTCAGACTTAAAGGCTCGCCTTGGAAACATTCTTGTAGCCTACACCTATTCGGGCGCTCCCGTTTACTGCCGTGAGCTCCGCGCAAACGGCGCAATGGCGGCTCTCCTTAAGGACGCTATAAAGCCTAACCTTGTTCAGACCAT